>JAGLSW010001075.1 GCA_023135565.1 Candidatus Aminicenantota bacterium
TTACAGGGGCAAAACCGGGAAACTGGCCAAAAAATTAAAAATCCTCCATAGCTTGATCTATATTTTCGGCGGTCTGGGAACGCTGCTGGCAGCGGTAAAGCTCACCCTATGGGTAGCTGTTACCACAGCCATAGTCGGGATTTTCATCACCTTCCTGGAATATAAACAGGTGGAACACAACCTGATGATCTATAACCAGGCGGTGACCGCCCTTTCCAATCTCAAAACTAGGTGGCTGGCCCTACCGCAGGAACAAAAAAAAGAACAACAACATATCCGCCGCTTAGTGGAAGGTGTAGAACAAATCCTGCGCAGCGAACAATCACGCTGGTTGGAGAATATGGAGACCGCGCTGGAGAGACTTCACGTTAAGCAGTCTTCCAAAAAAGACAAGAGAGCGCAGGAAGAGTATGAAGAGGATTACGAGGAGGGAAATGGAAACGGGGAACCCGAAGAAGATTACGAAGCAGATTATGAAGAGGATGGAGACAAAAAGGAAGGAGAATGAGTAAGCTTTTTTGTTTCATATTGATGCCTTTCGGTGAGAAGAGCGATTTGTCGGGTAAAAAGATCGATTTCGATTATATTTATTACGAACTGATTCACCCGGCAATCGTGGAAGCAGGGCTCGAACCGATTCGCGCCGACGAAGAGAAGAGCGGCGGCATGATCCACAAAGCCATGTTCGAACGATTGATCATGTGCGATTATGCGGTTACAGATATGACCACCGCCAATGCCAATGTGTTTTATGAATTAGGAGTCAGGCATGCCCTGCGTCCCAATAAAACCGTTCTCATCTTCGCCGACAGGACCCGCCTCCCCTTCGATGTGGGCAACTTACGTGCTCTTCCTTACGGGCTGGAGGATAATGGGAAATTAAGGAACCTCCAGGGTGATAAAGAGAACCTGATTAAAAACCTGCAGCAGGTTAAAAAAGAGAGTTTTACGGACAGCCCGTTGTTTCAACTTTTCGATAAATTGGAACCTCCCCCTTTAACTCGTGAAAAAAGCGATATTTTCGAAGCAGAAATACAATATGTCCAAAAAATAAAGGATAGAATAAAAGCGGCCCGTAAAAGCGGTAAAGAAGCGCTAAAAGAGATCGAGCAAGAACTCGGTGATTTTAATGATATAGAATCTGCCGTGCTTATCGATCTCTTCCTGTCCTACCGGGCAGTGGGCGCCTGGAAAGAGATGGTCGCATTGGTAGAGCGGCTGCCCGGTCCCCTGGCTGCCCGGGCCATGATGCAGGAGCAGTTGGGCTTTGCCCTGAACCGGGACGGGCAGAGGGAGAAAGCGGAAGAGGTGCTGCTGCAGGTTATCGAGAAGTACGGCGCCGACAGCGAGACTTACGGATTGTTAGGCCGGGTGTATAAAGACCGCTGGGAAACAGCCCGTGAAGCAGGGAAACGGGTATCGGCCCGGGCCTTGCTTGAAAAAGCGATCGCCGCTTATGTCAGCGGTTTTGAAGCCGATTGGCGCAATGCTTACCCCGGCATCAATGCCATGACCTTGATGTACATGAAGGAACCCCCCGACTCGCGCATAGATAAACTGCTGCCGGTAGTGAGTTTTGCAGTGGAACAGAAAATAGCCCAGCAAAAGCCTGAATATTGGGATTATGCCAGCCTGATGGAGTTGGCGGTTTTAGCCGATAACCGGGAGGAAGCCGAAAAATGGCTGGGCAGCGCCATGCTTGAAATCAGGGAGAGTTTTGAACCGCAGACCACAGTCCGCAACCTGCGTTTGATCCGGGCAGCCGGGGAACGGCGCGGTGAAGAGGTAGCCTGGATCAAAGAGATAGAACAAGAGCTGTTGGCAGGTTAATTTATCTAAAAACTACAGGTGTGTTTTTCTTTTTGCCAGGAAAAAAATATTAGCCTAAGAGAAATATTGCAGGGTAGAGTTTGGAGGAGATAAAATTTCCCTCTGGAGTATTTAGATGGGTAGGCAAGATTAAAGGAGGGATTTTTTTCTTTTTTCTTACCTGTGCGGCGGGACGTACACACATATTTATAATTCATCGTGGATTCACTCTTAAACCG
>JAGLSW010001076.1 GCA_023135565.1 Candidatus Aminicenantota bacterium
CGCGTGGGGGGGCTATGAGCCGCTTCGCCGCAAGAGGCAGCGGGTGAGCGCTTTTGATTCTAAATAAATAGAAGCTTTGATCAAACTTTTTCAAAAGTTTGGCCCCCGGCAGGGTCGCCGAAGGCAAAAAGTAATTTCATAGTAGTCTATAAAAATATCGATCTCGATGAAACCGACATCGGCGTTTATTAATGCCCGGAAAAGCTCTTAGCAAGAAAGCAGCCCTGTAGAGTTCGCGAGTGTGTTTTTAGCTGGAGCTGATGGCTGGCGCTGGGGCTGCCGCAGCGGCCTGTGCGGTGCGCATGGCATTGGCCATTATCGTAAAAGATAAATTCTTGGCGGGCAGGCGTGGCAAAACCGCTCCGTCTACGATAAATACTCCCGGTTCGCCGAATAATTCCCCATTCCGGTTACATTGATAGGGCGCGGCTGGTTTCTCTTTCATGGGCAGGGTCCCGGCATAGTGGATGCCGTAACCGGGGGGCGAAAACTGGGTGAACATGGAAAGAGTCAATACGCCTAATTTCCTCAGCCCGCGGGCAATATGCGCCAGGATATTTTTATCTATCCGGTAGGGCCGGCAGCGGATGTCCAGCACGCCTCCGGGAGTGAGGCGCAGCCGGGCGGCATTCTCGTCGCTGGATGGGAAAAAAAGCAGCAGCACCATTACAGCGCCGGAAGCCAGCCGGGTTAAGCGGATGTTGTCCCGGGCGGCAAAAGGAAATTGATCGTAAAATATACCCCTGGCCGGGGAGATGAGTTCTAAAGTACCGCCCTGCAAAAGCACTCCGTACTTCTCTAAATCGAAAATCAAATTGATGTGCCCCATGCCAAAGGTCTCTTTTTCTAATTTCCCGCCGATAAAACCGGGGAAAAACATCGGCATCTGCACTAAAGGATTATCCAATAATTTTAGCTCGCTGCTGTAGTCTCGCTTAGATTCTAAAACGATGCGGGTAGTGTTCACCGTACCGGCTGCCAGCAGCAGTTTCCGGGTTTTGAAAGATACCGGGGCGCCGCTTTCTAAGTCTTTTGCCGATACGATAATTTCGTTGTTTTTTCTCTGCCAGGAAGTGACGAAAATTCCCCGGCGGTAAGATATTTTATCCTCTTTTATTAATTTTTCTATAGTGAAAGCCGGGTTGTAAATATAGGAGAGTTCGGGGAGCCAGTATTCGTCGCTGCCGCGACTGCCGGGCGCCGCCCTGCCGTTAAAATCTTCGCTCAAAACCCCAAGGCGGGGACGTCCCATATAAATGCCCCTTTTATTCAAGCTTTTCTTTTTCTTTTGGTAGCGTTTGTATAGTTTGGCCGCTTTGGTAGTAAACTCCAGCGGTTTTAACAGGTGACCGGGGCTGCCGAAATAGGGGGTCAGGTCGTCGTCCGCGCCGCTAATGCCGATCTCCTTTGTCAGTTTATCGTAAAAAGGGTCTAATTCCGCCGCGCCGATAGGCAGACCTTCGAGCTCGCGGTGGCTAAAACGGAAAAGCCCGGCTCCCCAGGCTGAGGCCAAACCGCCGCGGGCAAAACTCTGCACCGCGGTAAAACCTTCTTCTTTGAGCGGCGATAGGCGTTCCGCATTTTCGGTGACATAACGCAGCAGCGGGGCGGTGAGTTTTGGCGTCATATTGGTTTTGTGGAAAATATTTTGCAGCCCGGCATAGTCTTTGCCGATCATCAGGTCGAAGACGTCGTTTTTTTTGCGAAAATCGTAAAAATTTTCCTTGATGGGTTGGTGGGGTAGGGGTGCGCTGCCTACGTCTAAGATGAGTGGTTTGACGCCTTTTTCGGCAAGACCTAAAGCTGCGCCGACACCGGCCGGGCCGGAACCTACGATAATAACTTCGTGTATTTTATTCATGATCGACCCACCTTAAGTAGATAGCGGCCTTTCAGGATTTTCCAAACCGAACGGAAACCGATAGCTATCATGCAGAGATACCCTTTTGTTGGGGTATCTTTTTCGTTGATAAAAACAGGGTAGTTTTCGGGCAAGGTTTCCGCCAGGTAAACCATTATCCTGAACTTATCGGTTAGTAGGGGGATTTTTCTAGCGAACCGGCCTGCCAGTTCCAGGGCTTCTAAGTCGGATACTTTTTGCAGGTATTTATAGTATTCGCCGACTTCTTCTCCCGGGTAATGGGTTTCCAGTTTTTCTACCGCGCCCTGGAATCGTTTTTTTAGTGCGGGGGGAATTTTCTTTTTAAACAGTGCGTGGTAAATCCTGTCTGCTTCATCTAATTGTTTATTCATAGTGACTCTCTTTAAGAAAGATCAATTGTAATTAAATTTCCCCCAAAAGTCAATATACTAATTGCTCATCTCCGGGTCTTGCCTCCGGCGGCCCTGCCGGGGGCCAAACTTTTGAAAAAGTTT
>JAGLSW010001077.1 GCA_023135565.1 Candidatus Aminicenantota bacterium
AGTTTGGCTCCCGGCAGGGCCGCCGGAGGCTGAAAGTCTGGGGTCGCCGCAGGCAAAGTTGAACGGCGCATTACTCATCAGCCGCTATTTTGGCGATCTTTTTGTTGACCCGGGCCTGGATGATTAACAGCGCCGTCATCCAGATATTTGCCGCCACCAAAGAAAAGTAAAAAAATATCTCCGGCTTAAACAAGATTGCGGATATAACAATAAAAAATATATGAGTAGGAGAGCCGAGCCAGTTCCAGAGCCGGAGCAGCATGCGGTTGCTGCGATAATAAGTTTTTTGATCATACTCCTTTTTTTCTTTGCCGCGGAATATTTGAATCCGGGAATAGCCCAAATACAACCACATCAGCAGCCTGTCGAAATATCTTCCTTTTGTTCCCTTCAGTTTCTCTAATTCGCCGCTGAATAACTCCCGGTCCGCCTGGGTAGAGTTGGAAACGCCTAAGCCGTGGGCTAAGAATTCGCTTTTATAATAATCCACGGCAATACTGTGGATAATCATGCTTAAAGCGGAACCTGCCAACAATATCCAGGAGGGAATAAAATATTCTAATCCTGCCTCATATATGCCGATATTCATGCCGACAAACACAGCGGTAGCCGATGTATAGTCCGCAAAGCCGTCTAAAATACGGCCGGTAATAGTGCCGTTTTTCTTCAACCGCGCTATCATGCCGTCGCAGCAGTCTAAAGTGTGGGACAGGGCTAAAAAAAGCCCGGCATACATAAAATCGGCAGCGCTGCCCATGGCAAAAAAGACCCCGCTGGTAATACCGGCCATTATGGAGAGTACGGAGATTTGGTTGGGAGTTACCGGCAGCCGGTAGATAAGTTTTACGATAATAAACGCAAGGGGCCTGAAAAAAATTAGGTCTACAACCTCTTCAACAGCGATATCTTTTAAAGATAACTTATATTCCCGGTACCATTTAATCATATTAAGTTACGTATCCTAAATTCAAATTGTTACACATTTGTTCGATTTTTTTTAATTCAACATTTTTTCTGCCCGAACCTGCCGGCGCCGCGGGCAGAGGCGTTGTTTTTTTTCGGATGTTTTCAACCGCTGAGGTGTTCATTTTGCCTACCCTACCGGTTCCGGCCGGCGGCCATATGAGGATATAAAATCACTTTTATGGACTCTTTTGCCTCAGCCACCAATTTAAAACCCAGGTCCGCTTCGTCTAAACTCAAGCGGTGGGTGATTAACTGTTCTACAGGCACCCTCCGGCTGCGTAACAGCTCTATGGCTGCGAATGCATCTAAAGGAGCGCAGCCATATGAAGGCATTAACTTGATCTCATTGCGCCAGAATTCGTTCATGGGCACCTGGACATATTCTCCCGGTTCGGTGGTAGCAAAACAGAGCACCGTACCGCCGCGGTCTACGGATTTTAACGCCTGTTCAAAGGCGGATAAGGCCCCGGTACAGACCACTACTAAGTCTGCCGGACGACCGCCGTTTTCCTGCCGCACCCAGGCGGGTATGTCACTGCGGGCATGAGTTACCGCATCGGCGCCCACTCTTTCAGCGGCTTGCAAACGGTATTCGTTGATATCGGTAGCCATCAACCGCCCGGCTCCGGCAGCCCGGGCCAGTAACAAATGGAGCAAACCGGAAATCCCGGCTCCCAAAACCAACACGCTTTGACCGGGCTGCAAATGGACCAGCCGCTGGCCGCGGATCACACATCCCAGGGGTTCTACGAAAGTGCCTTCGTCGTCGGAAACCTCATCAGGCAGCAGGAAGACTCCGCGGTCTACATTCAGGGCGGGCACACGCAGGTATTCGGCAAAACCGCCGGGATCGTAGTTGGTGGTATGCAATGTTTCACAGGCGGTGTGATAGCCCTTGAGACAGTAGTGACAGGTGTTACAGGGGATATGGTGGGCAACAAACACCCTATCGCCTTTTTTCCAGCGGTCTACCTCCTGTCCCAACTCGACGATCTCGGCGCTGATTTCGTGCCCTAACACCCGGGGCGCCGTTTTGTCCCGGTACCACTGCAGTACATCGCTGCCGCAGATACCGCCGGCCAGTACTTTGACCAGCATTTCCCCGGGGCCTATTTTGGGGACCGGCAGCTCTTCTATTTTTATGTCCATACCTTTGTGGTACATTGCAACACGCATCGTTTTACCTCTTAGAACAGTATTCAGCTTTCAGCATTCAGCCCGAACTCAAGATTACTTATTACTTACGAACTGAAACTTGCCTCCGGCGGAGATAACCCTCAGCCGGGAATTCAGCCTTCGGCTTTCAGCATTTAGCCGCGGGCTTTTAGCTCGCGGAATAGGTCGAAGGCTTCTTTGGGGGCCATGTTTTCATGAATGACCGCCTGCAGCGCCCTACTCATGGCGACAGGAAAAGGATTCTGCCAGACATTCCGCCCAAGGTTCACCCCGATGGCCCCTTTTTGCAGACCATCAAAAACAAACTCGAACACTTCGAGTTCGGTTTCACACTTCGGCCCCCCGGCCATAACAACAGGCACGGGACAGCCTTCCACCACTTTATCGAAATCTTTACACCAGTAGGTTTTCACCACGTGAGCGCCCATTTCGGCGGCGATGCGGCAGCTTAAGGCTAAGTAGCGGGGCGTTCTTTTCTCCGTCTCTTTGCCTACGGCAGTGACCGCCATTACCGGGATACCGTAGTTTTCGCACAGGTCCACGGTTTTAGCGAGATTCATTAGAGTCTGGTGTTCATAGTCGCTGCCTACGAAAACAGAAACCCCGACAGCAGCGGCATTCAGCCGGATAACTTCCTCTATGGAAGTGGTTATCGCCTCATTTGCCAGGTCTTTGCCTACCACACTGGGGCCACCCGAAATACGCAGGATGATGGGTTTGGTAATGCCGGGATCTACTACAGCCCGCAGTACGCCCCTGGTGACAAAAAGGGCGTCACAGTAGGGGAGAAGCGGTTCGATAGTTTCCGCCGGTTTCTCCAAACACTGCGTGGGCCCTAAAAAATAGCCATGATCTATGGGCAGGAAGAAACAGCGGCCATCAGGCTGTATAACCTTGCTGAGCCTGTTTTTCATTCCGAAATCCATTTTATATGCCTCCAAAAGAAATATTTATTAAAAGTAAAATTTTTTTTGTATTCATGTTTGCCCCACCCTACTCCTCCTCTGCCGGTCTGACAAGTAAGTACCCTTTTTCGATTAGCCAGTGATGGAACTCATATGTGGTATGTATACAACCGGTTTTGCAGGTCTGCCTCACTTCTTCATACCCGGCGGAACCGGGCTGCTGCTGTTCCAATTTCAACTGCACGGGACACTTTATGTCCCGACAATATTCCCTGCGTTGATAATCTACGTAACCTGTGATCGACATTATTTCTTCCTCTTGAACGCGCCGCAGCATTTAATACCGGTACATGGCGGCAAAAAGCACTTACAGTGCGGGCGCTTACAGCGCGGTAATAAAATTACGTTTATTTTCGTTCGAGTTCCCAACTCCAGGTGCTGTACCTTTTCCCGGGAATCTCGAAAAAAGTTTACGTTTATTTATATACCTTTCCGGGGCAAATGTCAAGGCGGTAAAAAAATCAAATCTATCTTTTTCCAGGTTGACAAAAGATGCAATATGGTATATTATTGGTTAATCTCTATGAAAGTTTATATAGCAGACGAGGCAGGATTTTGTTTTGGAGTAAAAAAAGCTTTGAATTTAATTGCACGATTACATGAAAAAAAGTATAACATCCAGATTTACGGCCAATTAATCCACAACCAGTCTGTCTTAAAAAACTTGCAAGAAAAAGGGATCGGTTATACCGATACGTTGGCAGGGTTAGACCGGGGTAAAAAGCTGGTTATCAGGACACACGGAATTCCCAGGCAAACTGAAGAGAAATTAAGAAAAGAAAAAATCGACATCGTTGATGCAACATGCCCTTTTGTAAAAAAGATTCACCGCATTATAGAGAAAATCGAGGCGCACCCGGCTCCAACCGGAAGCGGCAGGCACTGCATCGTGATAGTTGGAGACAGGGATCACCCGGAGGTTACAGCCGCCGCCGGTTACGCCCGGCAGCCGGTAGTAATAAATTCTTCGAAAGAAGCGGAAAAGCTCGAAGCGGCGGAAAAGATACATGTAATTGCACAGACCACATTGAATTCGGACTTTTTTGAAGAAATCATTGCGATCCTGAGGAAAAAAGCAGGCAAACTCGAAGTATATAATACCATTTGCAGTGCTACGAAAGCACGGCAGGAGGCAATCAGGCGGTTGGCGCCGCAAGTAGATTTCGTCGTGGTAGTCGGGGGGAAGAATTCCTCGAATACCCGCAAACTATTTGAAATCGCCCTAGAAAAGAATAAAAATACTTTTTTTATCGAAAGCAGCAGAGAGCTTTACTCTCCCGGTTTTATAGAAAAGGTGAGTCGTTTTAGCTCAGTGGGCATAACCGCCGGAGCTTCTACTCCGCCGCAGGAGATAGAGAAAGTTAAAGAATATCTAATTAAAATAGAAAATATAGCAAAGGAGATAAAAAATGGAAGAACCAAAAGAAGTTTCCAACACTAATCCCGAATCTGAGGAAGAACAAGAGGATTTCGAACAATTAATGGAGAGCTACAGCCTCAAAGCCGCGGAAACCGGGACCCATATCGACGGTAAAATCATCGATATAATCGACAATAAAGTGATAGTGGATATCGGGCAGAAGACCGAAGGAATCCTGGATAAAGCGGAATTAAATGACTGGGATGGCGGTGTGGAGTACAATTTAGGTGATACGATCAGGGTTGTTTGCAAGAATATAAATATGAGAGAGGGATACATAACGGTATCTAAAAGACAGGTGGACATCGAGGAGGGCTGGGATAAGGTAAAGCGCGCTTATGAGAAGAAAACCCCTCTCATGGGAAGAATACTCGAGTTTTCGGATGACAAAAGAGGATTTAAAGTAGACATGGGCGTAAGTATGTTCCTCCCCCTAAGCCAGGTGGATATAAAAAAAGTAAAAAATCCTAAAGGTTTGATCGGGAAAAAATATTCCTTTAAAGTGAGCAGGATAAACTCCAAAGAGATGACCGGGGTGCTTTCGCGCCGCACCATATTGGAAGATGAGAGGAAAGAAAAAATAAATCGATTATTCGACGAGCTGAAAGTAGGCGACCTGGTGACAGGGACAGTTACGACTCTTACCGATTACGGCGCTTTTATTAATCTTGGTCCCGTGGACGGGTTAGTGCATAAGGACAACATCTCTTACGGGAGAGTGAATCACCCCAAAGAGAAACTAAGAAAAGGCGACGAGATAGAAGCCCGGGTACTGGATTTGGATAAGGGGAACACGCGAATTTCTTTAGGTATCAAGCAGAAGAGTCCCGACCCCTGGATAAATATCGAAGAAAAATACCCGGTAGGCAAACGTTTGGTTGCCAAAGCCACCAAAATAGTTGATTTCGGTGCTTTTATAGAGCTTGAAGAGGGTGTTGAAGGTTTGCTGCACATATCCGATCTTACCTGGGAAAGCAAACCCGGTTCGGTGGAAGAATATGTAGCTGTAGGTGAGAAAATATGGGTGCAGATCATCGAGTTAAAGCCTGGAGACAAGAAGATCAAGTTAGGATTAAAGCAGTTGGAGATGAGACCCGAGGAAAAATATGTGGAAAAACTCCAGTCCGGTGATATCCTAAAAGGAAAAGTAAAGAAGATATTGAAATCGCGGGTTTTCGTGGAATTGGAAAAAGGTGTAGAAGGCGTGATTAAGATCTCGGATATCAGTTATTTCCGCATAGACAGTCCCGAGGAATTTATGCGCGAGGGCGAAACCATCGACGTCATGGTGCTGAGCGATTCTTTAGATTCCAATTATAAAGTAAGGTTAGGTCTCAAGCAGTTGTCCGACGACGAATGGAACCGGTTTTTCGCGCAGAACAAGCCCCGCAGTGTGATTCCCATCAAGATTAAGAAAATCGGCGACAGGGGTATTACCGTTGAAATATCGAAAAACATCGAAGGTTTTGTCCGGCTGAACGAAGTGGATGAGAAAAAGTTGTCCTTCGAGGAAATACAGGCAAAATTCAATGAAGGCGACAGCATGGACGCCCAGGTACTGATGACGGACCCCGAAAAGAAACGGATTTATTTGAGTTTCAGGGCTGCTGAAAAGGCCAAAGAGCGCGAAGAGATCGCGAAATATTCTAAATCTGAAAACGAAAGTGTGACCACCATCGGCGACCTGTTCGAAAGCGCCATAGTAGGTAAAGAAAAGAACAAATGAAGTTCCTGCCCGCACCCTGGAGATGGGGTTTTATCTCCAAAATCGGCCAAAAAAAGGGCTGCATTTTTTGCAGCGCCTTAAAAAAACCCGGGAAAGAGGGATTAGTCTGTTCCCGGGGTAAGAACTATTTTGTCATATTGAATAAATACCCATACAGCACCGGTCACTTAATGATCGTGCCCTATAAACACTCCAGTAACCCGGCTGAGATCCCCCCGCTGGAGACGGTAGAGATGTGGGAATTGATGAATCGAGCGCTGACTCTTTTAAAAGACAATTTTAATCCCGCTGGTTTTAATATCGGCATGAACCTGGGCCGGGCTGCCGGTGCCGGGGTTAAAGATCATTTCCATCTTCACATCGTGCCCCGTTGGGAAGGCGACGCCAATTATATGGCCGTAATCGGGAAGACCAAAGTGGTCTCTTACAGCATCGAGAAAGTGTTCGACACCTTGCAGCGAGAGTTTAATAAATGAAAAAAAAGATTTTGTTATATATTTTAATCCCCCTGCTGGCCGCAGCCGCGGCTGCCGGCTATCTCCTTTTCAAAAAGGCCGGGCCGGATTTTATTTTTTTGATAACCTTAGACACCACCCGGGCCGATTTCATCAAATACACCCGGCAGGATAACCGCCTCACTCCCAACCTGGCCCGACTGGCGGAAGAAGGCGTCCGTTTTGTGAATACCTTTTCTTTAATTCCCATTACTTTGCCTTCCCATGCCGCCATGTTTTATTCGCTGCCGCCCCACGTTTTGAAAATTTACAATAACGGCCAGCCCAAGAAAGTGAGTTACCCTTCCGCCGCGCAATTGCTTAAGAGCAAAGGTTTTTATACCGCGGCAGTGGTTTCTTTAGGCGTATTAAAAGCCGAATTCGGTTTAGGTAAAGGTTTTGACGACTATATCGAAAATTTCCGGCAATATTTCTGGTACAAAAACGCCGCCGAGGTCAACCGCGACGCTATGGAACTAATCCGGCGCAAGAAAGACGAAAAAAAAGCCTTCTTCTGGCTGCACTATTCGGACCCCCACGAACCTTACTATCCGCCTTATTTTGCAGGCAGTTTCCGCATGACCCTGAACGACAGCGTAGTGTTCCAGGCCAGGAGTTCCGAGCAGCCGCTGGTTAAGCTCGATCTCGAACTGCAGCCCGGGAAAAACATACTATGGTTAAAGAGTCAACCGCCCAAAGAAACCAACAGGAAAAAAATAGAAGTGGGCTTTTACACCTACCGGAATTTTTCTATAAAATCCCTAAAGAACCCCGATGACCTAAAAGTGGTAAAACCGAAGCGCTGGTCGGAAGTAACGGCAAGAGGTAAAGTCAATGTCTATTCGCGCAAGCAGGAGTCGCGGCTTGTGCTTATTAATAAAAGTAAAGAGAAAATCCCGGTAAACATAAAGTTTTTGTACCGTATGTTAGAACGGCCCGCATCGCGGAAAAGTTTATACCGCAAAGAAATCCGTTACATGGACAAGCAGTTGGGCAAATTATTCGCCTTTTTGAAAGAGCAGGGCGTCTATGAAAAGTCGGCTTTTATTATTATGGGCGACCACGGCGAAGGACTCGGTGAATACGATCGCCATTACGGGCATATTCACTATTTGTACAAGTTATATTCGCGGGTGCCATTGATTATGTTCGGCAAGGGCGTAAAAGACCGGGGCAAGAAGTTAGACCTGGTATCCAACCTGAATATAGCGCCCACCCTACTGCACCTGGCCGGTATCGAAAAACCTAAATCCATGCGCGGCGAATCGCTGCTGCGGCCCATCACACACAAAAGGCTGCTTTTGGAAACCTACTCTCCCGAAGCTTATTTCGATGTTTTCTCGGTGCTCGAATTCCCCTACCAGGTGGTGTTTTCTCCCGGGGTCAGCGGTGAAAAAAAGATCGAATATTTCGATCTGCGCCCCGATGAAGGCGGCGTTTTCGGTCTCAAAAACATCAAAGAGAGCATGCCCGACAAAAAACTCAAAGGGCAGTTATTAGACGCAGTGTTAAAAATATCGCGCATCATCACCGCCACCAAAGGCAAAGCCACCAAAGTGTCCGCCCGGCACCGGGAAATTTTAGAATCCCTGGGGTACTTATGAGCAAAGTAAACGCACCGAAAGGAACCGGCGATTTATTTTCGCCGCAGATCGAAAAATGGCAGTATTTAGAAGATAAAATCAGGAGTTATTTTTCCCGTTTCCTTTACCGGGAAATCAGGACGCCTGTTTTCGAGCACAGCGAACTTTTCCAGCGCGGCATCGGCAGCGAAACCGAAGTGGTACAGAAAGAGATGTACACCTTCGCGGACAAAGCCGGTCGCAGCCTCACCCTGAGGCCCGAGAACACAGCCTCGGTGGTCCGTGCAGCCATCGAGCATAATCTTTTGAACGACATGTTCCCGCTGCGTTTTCTTTACATCGGCCCCATGTTCCGCTACGAGAAACCGCAGAAAGGCCGCCAGCGGCAGTTTCACCAGTTCGGCATCGAGGTTTTTGCCGACGGCAGCCCCCAGGTAGACGCGGAAGTTATCTACTCCGCTTATAATTTTCTTAAAGAGATCGACCTGCGCAGCATCTCGGTCGAAGTAAATTCCGTAGGCTGCGATGTTTGCCGCCCCGGATTTTTAGAGCAATTGCAAACCGCGGCCCGGGAAAAAAAGGACGCACTCTGTGTCGAATGTCAACGGAAAACCGACACCAACCCGCTGCGTATTTTCGACTGTAAAAACGAAAAATGTATCGACACTTCGAACAGTTTCCCCAAAATCACCGCTCATTTGTGTGAAGAATGCGCCGTTCATTTCGACCAGGTCAAAGCAGCGCTGCAAATTCTTCAAGTGGAATACAAAATAAACCCGCGTATGGTCAGGGGTCTGGATTATTATACCAAAACCACATTCGAGATCATCTCCGGTCAATTGGGCGCGCAGAATGCCGTTTTGGGCGGCGGCAGGTACGACAACTTAATAAAAGACCTGGGCGGTCCGGACATGGTAGGCATCGGTTTTGCCGCCGGCATGGAGCGTATTATTCTCCATCTCCAGGAGGTGGAATTGGAGCCGCGGAAGAAGATTCTCGTGGCCTATCAAAACCCGGAAATCCAGGATGCCGCATTAGGATTGTGTGAAACTTTATGGCGCAGCGGCGTACACGCCTACATGGAATACAGCGCTAAGAACCTGAAGAAACAATTTAAGAAAGGCGACAAACTCTCCGCGAATTATACTTTTATTTTAGGCGAAGAGGAAGCGCAGAACAACACCATCTCGGTAAAAGACATGAGCAGCCGGGAACAAATAACCATCAAACAAGAGGAATTGGCACAATGGCTGAAAAAGAACATTTAAAAAAAGAATATTACTGTGGTAAAATAAATGAAGAATTTACCGGCAAAGAGATCGAAGTCTTTGGCTGGGTCAACAAGAAACGCGAACTCGGCGGCCTGACATTTATAGATTTACGGGACAGGGAAGGGCTGCTGCAAATCGTTTTCGATGAGAATTTCGACCAACCGCAATTGATCAAGCAGATCGGCAGCGAGTATGTGCTTGCAGTAAAAGGAACCGTGGCCGCCCGCTCCAACCCCAACCCTAAAATATTTACCGGCAAAGTGGAATTGATCGCCCGGCAGGTACGCATATTGGCCGAATCGCCCACCCCGCCCTTTTCCCCCGAAAAAAGCGACCGGGTATCCGATGACCTGCGTTTCAAGCACCGTTATTTAGATCTCAGGAATTTGCGTTTGCAGGAAAATTTCCGCCTCCGCAGCCGGGCCAACCTGACCACCCGGAACTACTTAGACCGCTTCGGGTTTCTCGACATCGAAACCCCCATGCTAACTAAAGCCACCCCCGAAGGCGCCAGGGATTATCTTGTTCCTTCGCGGGTATACAAAGGGCGCATGTTTGCTTTGCCGCAGTCGCCGCAGATATTCAAGCAACTGCTTATGGTCTCCGGTTTCGACAGGTATTACCAGATTGTCAAATGTTTTCGCGACGAAGATTTGCGAGCCGACCGGCAGCCCGAATTCACCCAGGTAGATATCGAAATGAGTTTTTCCGAACCTGAAGAGCTTTTCGGTATCGTCGAAGGATTAATGCAGGAAATCTTTGCTCTGAAAGGCATCGAGATCGGAACCGGTTTCCCCCAAATGGCCTATGATGAAGTCATGGCCAGGTATGGCACCGACAAGCCCGACCTGCGTATTCCTTATGAGATACAGGATTTCACCCCGGCCTGTAAAAAGTTCGGTTCCAACATCTTAGACGGTATTATTAACAGCGGGGGTAAGATCAAAGGTTTAGTGCTGCCCGAGTCCGCCAAATATTCCCGCAAAGTATTGGACGGCATTAACAAATATATCCAGGAGGTTGGCGGCAAGGGGGCCATTTGGATGAAAAACACGGAGAACGGTTTCAAAGCCGGGTTAAAGGCCGATCCCCAGGCCATTGCTGATTTTTACAAAGAAAATAACATAGATGAGAGTCACATCGTATTTTTGATCGGTGGCCCTGAATCCGAAGCTTTATTTTTAAGCGGCAAGCTGCGGGAACATCTCGGTAAAGAGTTTATCGAGAAGAACAAGGATAAGCTGGAGTTTTTGTGGGTAGTGGATTTTCCTCTTTTCTTTTACAATGAAGACGAGAAACGTTATGACTCCAATCATCATCCTTTTACCGCGCCCAAAGAAGAGGATTTAGAAAAGTTAGAAAGCGAACCTTTAAGTGTCAAGTCTGTGGCATATGATTTAGTGTTAAATGGCGTAGAGATTGGCGGTGGCAGTAAGAGGATCAATAATATAGAATTGCAGGAGAAGATATTTTCTCTTTTGAATCTCACCGGGGAGGAAACGCAGGAGAAGTTCGGTTTTTTCTTAGAAGCGTTGAAGTTCGGCGCCCCGCCGCATTTGGGAATTGCTTTAGGTTTCGACCGGATTCTCATGTTATTGTGCGGTGAGGAATCTATTCGTGAGATTATTGCGTTTCCCAAGACAACTTCTTCGTTGTGTTTGCTCACCGGGTCGCCCTCGCAGGTATCCGACGCCCAGTTAGAGGAGTTAGCCATAAAATTTACTAATTGATAGTTCGCACGGGGGGGCAATAAGCCGCTTCGCAGCAAGAAGCAGCGTGTGAGCGCTTTTGCTTTTAAATTATAAAAAGTTTTG
>JAGLSW010001078.1 GCA_023135565.1 Candidatus Aminicenantota bacterium
GGGCCGCCGGAGGCAAGAAAAAAAATTATGAATAAAAAAAAGCTTTTCAAAGCCGAGCGGGGTTATCCCCGGTTGGACCATTTTTTGACGGAATCGCTGCCCGGCCTATCCCGTTCCAAAATAGAAAAACTAATAAAAGAAAAGCGCGTCAAATTAAACGATAAGTTAATCATCAAAAAAAACAAAGAAATCGTAGTTGACGACCGGGTAGAAATCGAATTCGTAGAACCCGTAAAAAAAGAGTATCAACCTTCTCGCGAACTATCGAAACTCTTCGAAGACGAGCACCTGTTGATTATCGACAAGCCCCCCGGTTTTTCGGTGCATCCCGGGGCAGGGGAGAGCGGCGAGACTATACTGGATATTTTCGCTTACTACTACCCGCAAATAAAGGAAATCAGCGAAAGCGACCGGCCCGGTATCGTGCACCGGTTAGATAAGGAGACCTCAGGTGTGCTGCTTTTGGCTAAAGATTGGAAAACCATGAAGGCGCTGCAAAAGCAGTTTAAGAGAAGGGAAGTAAAAAAAACCTATTTGGCCTTAGTGTCCGGCAAAATGAGGTTTCGCAATGGGACTATCGATGTGCCTATAATGCGCAGCCGCCGGGATCGCAGGAAGTTTACCACTGCCCGCAGGGAGGAAGATATAGAGCTTGCCAGGGAAGCAGTCACCGGTTTTTCGGTGCTAAAAGAGTTTGGGAATTTTTCTTATGTCAAACTATTTCCCCACACCGGCAGGACGCACCAGCTCAGGGTGCATCTCTCTTATTTCGGCAATCCCGTCCTGGGGGACAGGTTATATGGCAGGAGAGAGAGTTTTGTGCGAATGGCGCTGCATGCTTATGCCATCGAGTTTTATCATCCCGTCAGCGGTAATCTTATTATGTGTGATTCGCCGCCGCCCCTCATTTTCCGGGATTTTTTGAAGAAGAATTTTAAACCATAATTAATGAATCCGGCTGCTCCATGTTCTTTTGCAGCGGAGGGGAATTTTTTTTATTTTTTTACTGCTATCTATTGAAAATATTTTCCCAATATATTAGCATGTATCTTGCGTTAAATCGACTCAAAATACTTTGGGCTTTATTTAAGGAGGTAAAATGACTAAAACAATGAAAAAGAAATTGTTCTTTCTTAGTATCGGTGTTGTTGTATTGTTCTGCTTCAACGCGGCTTTGCAGGCAAGCCAGAGCAAAGCATTTCGTTTCTCCCTATCGTCGACTTACGGCGACCGGGATGTTTTTGATTTCACTGTCACGCAGAAAGGAACTATTTCGGTTGTGGCAACCTGGAGCGGCGCCGCCGGGGATCTAACCCTGATCCTGAATGGCCCGGGAAAGGCTGGTTACTACGCCAGGAAAAGTGGCAAAAGTCCCCTGAAACTTACTTATCCGGTTACGGCAAGCGACCTGAGAAAAGGCGGTAAGTGGAAAATATCGGTGGTTAATTTCAGCCGCCGCGGCACTGCAAAAGGAACGCTTAGGGTCACCTACCCGGGAAAAAATGCGATTACTTCCGCAGTTATCGACCGGAAAGGCGTAATATCCAGGGCCGGCATGGTAAGCGCCGGCCAGCTCAAGGTGAAACCCAAAGTGTACCTGAAAGGTATTAATATCAAATCCAGGTACAAGCTTAAACGGGACTACAAAAAAATTAAAGAACTGCAATTTATAAAACACCGGGGTGCAAAACCCATGACCTTCACCAAATTTAAACAGCGCTTTCCTATAACCGGTAAACTGGTGACCTATAAGCTTAAACCTAAGCTAATCAGGAAAGCCGGTTTGCAATTTTACCGTTTTTATTCACCTGCTCTATATCCCAACGGCAAAGTGGTGGTAGCAGTTAATTCCAGCCTTTACTCCAAGATATCCGCGGCAGTCTACCGGTACATTACCGACATCGGCACCCAGGGATATTATGGAGTGATTCACAAAGTCGGTTCTACCGGGACTCCAACTCAACTTCGTAACTACTTGAAAGGAGTAACCGACATTGCCGGGGTGGTGCTGGTAGGGCAATTACCCGTCGCCTGGTATGAGCATAACCAGGATTTTTGCGGAGGGAATCCGCCCACATGTCATGCTGAATGGCCCTGCGACCTTTATTATATGGACTTGAACGGTGTTTGGGGAGACAGCGACCATGACGGTATGTTCGATTCCCACACCGGCAATACGGCACCGGAGATATTTTTAGGCAGGTTGGCCGCCTATACGCTTCCCGGGGATGAAGCCACCCTGGTTAACAACTATTTCCAAAAAAATCACCGCTTCAGGACAGGCGAAGCCGGTTTTGCATCCCGCGGTATTACCTTCGTGGACGATGATTGGTCCGGTTGGAATAAATGTAGTATGGACCTGCATCTGAGCATCGTAGAGAGTTTTACCAGCCATAATTACACCACTGCTGTAAACTATAAGGATAAACTGCGCCGCCGGTTGGCCTGGATGCAGCTCTGCTGCCACTCCTGGCCCGGTGGTCACCACTTCAAAAAAGATGTCGGCGACGGCGGTTATGTTTATTCTAACGATATTAAGAATACCGATCGTCCCCAGGCCTTCTTCCATAACCTCTTCTGCTGCTCCAGCGCTAACTTTACAGTCAGTAATTACCAGGCGGGTTGGTATACTTTCGGTAACTCTTACGGTCTGTCTACAGTTGCCAGCGCCAAGACCGGTTCCATGCTCTATTTCGAGTATTTTTACGGCGCCCTAAGTGAAGGTCTGACCATCGGTGAAGCCTTAGTGGCCTGGTGGGATGCCATCCAGCCCATCAGTTCGGGTGATCGCGCCTGGCATTATGGCTTAACCATCATCGGTGATCCTTTATTAAACTGGAGAGTAGGGGCAATTCCTCATGGTCTGAAACCCGCGGACGGTGCGAAACTGCGCCTGCCTGCCCGCGTCACCCTGAGCTGGTCTCCCATAACAAATTTCGGCAGTGTCAAATATAAAGTCGAAGCCCATTACTGGGACGGCACAGCTAAAAAATGGAAACTTCAAGGCGGTACGGATACCACGAATTCCAGTATTGCCGTGAATTGGGGAAACAAAAAATACCGTTGGCGGGTAAAAGTTTACCTGAAAAGCAAATGGGGACCCTGGTCGCCCTGGCAGTACATTAGCCCGCTGCCGGTTTTCAAAACCGTCAAAAGAGAAGCAGTTAAAATTAAGTAAGCATTTCTTCACGGAGATGATATGCTCCGGCGCCCGCTCTTCCCCGGAAGAGCGGGTGAAATGCTAACGATTTTTTAAAAACAATACCATTTTTCTACCGTTAAAACAAAAAAGTAATTTGCCGCCCTGATGCTGCAATTTGAGAAAGTGATCTGCATTGTTCGATTGCACGATGGCAGCAGTACCTTTTTTTGACCAGGAAGAAGTGCGGGATTCGCCGGAAGAATTGAAATAGCGGCAGGAATAAACCTGTGCAGCTTTTTTCCAACCGAAGATAAATTTTTCTATATAAAGGGTATTCCCTTTTTCTTTGGTCATTAATACTAACTCTACGAAGTGACCGTCCAATATCCAATTGCCCCACATCTCCAGTGTTTTGTTTTCTTGTTGTTCAATCTTACCTGCCCAGGTGCCCCGCAGCATATCGGCCAGGGTTTTCATTTCTTCCGGGCGATTCCCGGCAGAAAGGGCTGTAAAATTACAGAAAAAAAGGCTGAATAGAAGTAGACAGTCGGTTATTTTGACTAATTTTTTCATAATATACCTCCTGCCCGGCGCAGCCGAACCGCTTAGGCGAAACAGTTTTTCATACGTCATTGAAAACACCTCCAGGGCCCATATTATAGAGGTAAGCGAAAGAAATGTCAAAAGTAGCTATCAGTTTTCGGCCTTCGGTTTCGACTTACGATAAGATTTTTGCCTTCAGTGGATGTAATGTTAAAAATACTAAAAAATTAACATACCACCCGGCAGTAGGTTTTTGTTTGAAAGTAGGGAAATATGATGAGTGATGAACGGTGATACAAGCCCTGTTTTAAATATTCAAGTTACTAAATCGCAGGTTGGGGTTGAAATGGCAGGTTATTTCAGGTAAAATCCTTATTAAGTTATCCGGGACTAAATTGGATTTCGTGCGAGTTATATGATGATTACTTTGATTGAAGCCAGGAACTTTCGTTGTTTGCGTTATATACGGCAGCCTTTAGGGCCTTTCCATGTGCTGGTGGGGCCTAATGCCAGTGGAAAAACTACTTTTCTCGATGTGGTTGCTTTTTTGGGCCGGTTGGTTTCCGGAGGCCTCGAAGCGGCCATTTATGAAAGGACCCAAAATTTCCAGGACCTGATCTGGGGCAGGGAAGGTGACGGTTTTGAGTTGGCTATCGAAGCGGCCATACCGGAAAAATACCGGGCACAACTCAAAGACAGTGGCTATAACACCATCCGCTATGAAGTATTCCTGGGAATAGAAAGTTCAACCGGGGAGTTCATATTTAAAGCTGAGAAGGTAGTCTTAAAAAAAGACTCAGAAACCGAAAAATATTACCGGCGAGAAGATTTTCCATATTGGTCCGGTAATCCACCGGAAAGTATTATTAGCCCTAAAGCTCAAAAAAAAATAATCCGAACGATTGTCAAAAAAGTTCCCGGTGGGAACGATAATTTTTATTCGGAAGTTGACCCGGCGTCGGGGAAGGAGTGGGAGCCTTCATTTAAATTAGGCCCCCGGAAATCGGCATTGGGCAATTTACCTGAAGATGAATCGAAGCTCCCGGTTTCTACCTGGCTGAAACGATTTCTTATCGATGGCGTGCAGCAAATTATTTTAAACAGTTTGCTGATACGCAGAGCCAGCCCACCCGGGCAGGTGCATGGCTTTAAACCTGATGGCTCGAACCTGCCCTGGGTAATTCACAATCTCCAGGAAAAACACCCGGGAAAGTTCCGGGATTGGATCGAGCATTTGAAAACCGCGCTGCCCGATATAGAGAACATCCGCACCATCGAGCGCCCGGAAGATAAACACCGTTACTTAATGATCTGCTGCAGCGACGGCCTGGAAGTCCCCTCCTGGATGGCGTCGGACGGCACCCTGCGCCTCCTGGCCCTAACCCTGCCTGCTTATTTGCCCAAATTAACCGGGGTGTTTTTGATCGAAGAACCGGAGAATGGGATTCACCCACGGGCAGTAGAAGCAGTGCATCAATCTCTTTCTTCTGTATACGACGCCCAAATATTGTTGGCTTCCCACTCCCCGGTCATCCTCAGTATGGTAGAGCCGGACAAAGTGTTGTGTTTCGCCAAGTCGCCTACAGGTGAAACCGACATTGTGCGAGGCAGTGAGCATCCCAATCTCAAAGAGTGGAAAGGGGAAACCAATTTAGGAACTCTTTTTGCCGCGGGTGTGCTGGGATGACCGCCGGGGAAAACCGGGAAGACCTGATTGTGTTGACCGCGGACAAGGACATGGAATTTACCTTAAAAGGGAGGGGTTCTGGAACGGCCAAAAGCCCTGGGAATAAAACAACCGGCCTATGAAATATATCGACATCTTGAAAAAGACCCCGGTTGTTTCGTTAAAGGACATGATTTTCTTCGTCCTTTTGTTAATAGGTTTCGCCATGCACTAATTATCCATGACCGGGAAGGATGTGGGAAACAAGCATCGAGCCGGGTTGAGCTTGAGCGTGAAATCGAAGAACGGTTATATGTTTCCGGTTGGGGAGACAGGGCTGCCGCAATCGTTATCGACCCTGAATTGGAAAACTGGATCTGGAGCAATTCCCCGGAAGTAGACCGGGCTTTAGGCTGGCAAGAGAAAACGCCGCCCCTGCGTACCTGGCTCGAAGATAAGGGGTATTTTGATAGAGATAAATCAAAACCGGACCCTCCGAAGGAAGCGCTTCAAAAGGCTTTGCGTAATGTTCGCAAGCCCTGGTCTTCTTCTATTTTTCGTCAGGTTTCCGAAGCGGTTAGCCTGAATCGATGCAGTGATCCGGCTTTCCTTAAATTAAAAGAAAAATTAGTCCAGTGGTTCTCCCTTGATGTGAGTTGAAATCCCTTTGAGTCGAATCAGAAAAAATATTTGTTATTATCTTCACACCCGGTATATTTCCGCCTGCTAAGTGCCTCAGCATTCCCTTGGTGGTAGGGCAAACCTCGAATTACCGACAAAGAGTTGGGGGCGAAGTGTGTCCCTGGGCGAGTTCCGAAGATAGTGCTGCGGATATTTTTTTGTTTTGAGATTTTGTTGAAAAAAACGGCTATTTAGGTTATAGTATATTCTGGAGGTTCGAATGACTTACTCGATAACCTTAACAGAAGCGAGAACAAAATTGCCGGATATTATTAACCGTATACTAACCGATAAAGATAAGGTATACATTTCAAGGAAAGGGAAAAAGGTTGCGGTTCTTATGCCCGTTGATGATATAGAAGAAAGTAAAGAAGAGGGGTTGATATTAGCGCAGAGGGGGCTGGCTGACCTGGGCGATGAAATCGAAGAAATGGAAAGAGTTATTTATCAAGCAAGGTTTGATCGGATTTAATAATTTTCAAGGGCTGTTAAAGATCGAAATTTTTCAGGGCAGTGGCGGCAATACTTTTGCCGATATTGATAGAAGCCGTAGCCGCAGGTGAAGGCGCATTCAATACATGCACCATGTTCGCCGCCTCTTTGATGCGGAAATCATCCACCAAAAAACCGTCCGGTTCTAATGCCTGCGCCCGTACACCGGCGCCGCCCCGCTTAAGGTCTTCTTTTTTGATTTCCGGCAGCAGCCGCTGCAAAGCGCGAGTAAAAGCAGGCTTGCTCAAAGACCTGTACATCTCACCCAAACCCATACGCCAATATTTCGTCGCCATTTTCCAGAACCCTTTATAGAAGACGATCTCCAGGTTGTCACGGAGGGAGAATTGGTATTTTTTGTAGCCTTCCCGTTTGAAGGCAAAAACAGCGTTCGGCCCGGCTTCAACTCCACCGTTCACCATGCGGGTGAAATGAACCCCTAAGAAAGGGAACCTGGGGTCAGGCACCGGGTAGATCAGGCTTTTTACTAAATTATATTTCTCTTTTTTTAATTCGTAGTATTCGCCGCGGAAAGGCACTATTTTCAAACCCGGATCGACGCCACTCTTCCTGGCGATGCGGTCGGAATGGAGGCCGCCGCAGTTGATCAGGTTCTTGCAAATGACCGGGCCGGAAGTGGTGTGCAGCCTGATTTCATCTTTGACTTTGGTGATTTTGACTACTTTTGACCGCAGTTTAATCAGGCCTCCGTTTGATTCGAAAATCTGCGCATACTTCTCCACTACTTTTACAAAATCCACGATCCCCGTGTCCGGGACCAGCAGCCCGGCTGTGGCCGTAACATAAGGTTCGTATTCTTTAATTTCTTCGGCCCCCAGTTGTTTGATGCCTTTTAAACCGTTTGCCTTGCCGCGCTCCATTAGTTTTTCTAATTGGACTTCTTCTTCTTTATTTACCGCTGCCACCACCTTGCCGCACCTTTCGTGGGGAATATCGTGAGTGCGGCAAAAATCGTACAACTGTTCCCGGCCTTTAGCGCAGTTAACTGCTTTTAAGGAACCGGGCTTATAATAGAGACCGGAATGGATAACACCGCTGTTATTGCCGGTCTGATGCGCAGCCGGGCGGTCTTCTTTCTCGATAACGATAATCGAATGTTCCTGGGAATTAGAGAGTTCCATGGCGGTGGCCATGCCCACTATACCGCCTCCGATAATGGCAATATCAAATATTTTCGTTTCTTCCTGGTTATTTTTCATGATAGTTTATAACATAAATGCATCATGTTTTCAAGCCCGCGAAAGGTAAGCGTTCAGTTCCGGAAAAATCTAAAACAGACTTGCCTGCGGCGCGGGGAACCTATGATGTGTGCTTTTGCTTCTAAACCCCGTACGCACGGGGAGGC
>JAGLSW010001079.1 GCA_023135565.1 Candidatus Aminicenantota bacterium
AAGTTTGATCAAAACTTTTGTTAATAAAGCGAGAAGCGTTCCCCATCGGCTGCTGCCGCGAAGCGGCTTAACAAAAGTTTTTGCGGGGGTCCAGGGGGCAGTTTTTTCAAAATGCGCCCCCTGGTCGCCGAAGGCAAGAATTAAATATAGCCGATGGATTTTAAATCATCTTTTACGTCTTTTAAATCGCCCTTCTTACCCTGCTTGAATTTCAGCCTTTTAATAAATTTCATGAACTGTGCGACTCTCTTTTGATATTTTTTGATAATATTGACTCTTTCTAAGGGGTCTTTGAACATATCGAACATCTCATTAACAAGTTCCGGCGGAGGGGTTGTGAATATTTTCAAATCTGACCCTTTCATCCGGCGATTAAAAATAAATTTCAGGTTCCCGGTGAGCAGCGCCGACTTTTCAGGCACGCCTTTCCTGATGGCATAAGGGGCCAGGTAAGCCAGCAGTACCCGCTCCTTGTCGTATTCTCCATTCATCGTTTTGAGCAAAGAAAAGCCGTCTATGTCCAGGGGAGTTTCGCTTTCGATTTCGTATAAATCCAACAGGGTGGGCATAATATCCACGATAGAAGTAAGAGCGTCAATTTTTTTACCGGCGTGTCGATGGCCCGGGAATTTTACGATTAAAGGGATTTTGATTTGCTCGTCATAGAGACCATGGCTGTGTTCCCAGGCACCGTGGTCCATAAACTCCTCGCCGTGATCGGAAAGAAAAATAATCGTCGAATTTTTATATATCCCTTCCTTTTTCAGGAAAGAGATAAATTCGCCGAACCTAAAATCGAAAGTATACACACCGGCGTCATATATTTTTTCGATCTCTTCTTTCTCTTTGGGCGACGCCTTTTTAAACAAGTCTTTGCCGGACTCGATAAAATCCAGCGGGCTGAATTCAAATATATTAAAATCGCTGTTATAGTATTCCCGGGCCAGTTCTTTTTCAGGCGTGTAGATATTGTGCACCTGGTAGGTATGCAAAAAGAAAAAAGCGCTGCCGCTCTTCTCTTTGCGGACCAGTTTTTTGGCGGTTTCAAAGAGGCGTTTGGCAGCGGTAGGTGAATTAAATTCTTTCAGGAATTCTAAATGGTAGTCGAAAGCCCGGCTGAAACCGAAATGATTGGCCAGGAAGTGATTGCCGTTCACGCTGTAAGTGACGAACTTTTTTTGCAGTTCCGAAACCAGGTTTTTAGAATCCAGCACCATGCTGATGCGGTTCATGCCGTGGCGGTGGGAAAAAAGACCCGAAAAAAGAGAAGCGTGAGCCGGCAGCGTCCAGGAAGAAGTGGAATAGCAGCGGCTGAAGAGTACGCTGTCTTTGCAGAATTCGTCTATCCGGGGGGAACATTTTTTGGCCGGGTTTAAAGCGCCGATCCTGTCCCACCTCAAGGTGTCGGCCAGGATAACAAAAACGAAATTTTTCTCTTTTTTTGTTTCGATTTCGTAGAAAACAGGATTGCTGATAAAACCTTGAAATGCGCCTTCTATATCGAAAGATATGGTATCGTTTTTTTCTAATCTCAGGGGGATTCGGTATCTTTCGATTTTTCCATTTGCTTTTAGTTTTATTCGCCTGATCTCTTTTTTGCCGTTGTTCCGCAGATGTCTCAGGTATCCTTTGCAGCCGCCGGTTTTTAGCCGCCGGTGCAAAAAAAAGAAATCGATCATATATTTTCCTTCCCGGTTAGGCCGGATATTTATAGGGAAGGTTTTGCCGGTGATGAGCCTTTTTTTAATAGGGAAACCCTCGAAAGCCAGTCTTTTACCTTTTGTTTTTACGGACAGGGTAGACCCGGCGGCGGTTATTTTAAAAGGTTTGAAATAGATTTTCGTGCTGGCCGGGGATTTGCCGCTTGTTAGGCGTATTCTAAAAAGCGCATCGCTCCGCGGCGATTTCGTTAGAAAATAAACGCCCGCCGCGATAATAAAGCAAACTATAATAATAGATACAAAATATTTAATGTTTAATTTTTTCATAATATCGAATTAAGGGCGATTGTAGCACAGTTCCCCCCCCATTTCAAGCCCGCTATACGTAACTATTCAGTTCTGGAAAAAACTAAAACAGACTTCTATAGCGCTCAGATAAAGTAA
>JAGLSW010000108.1 GCA_023135565.1 Candidatus Aminicenantota bacterium
TTATTAATGTCAAAGTACCTGGTGGGGGTCGGTGACATAAAGAGAGCCGCGGCACTCCTTAAGGGATTAAAATTTGAAGAATATAACAAAGAATATATTAGAACTTATGCCTATGTGTTGTTAGAATTAAGGGAAAGAAGGGTTGAAAAATTACTATATGAATTCTTTGCCCGGGACAAATGGGATAAGGATATAAACAGGTTGATGGGGCGTTATTACCTGTGGGTAAAAGGAAGAGGCAATGTGCAAAATTGGATTAACCGGGCCATAATGTGCGGCGATGATATAAAACGGTTACAAGAGATATTCACCGGGCAGTATAAATTCCCGGGATACGAATATATTCCTTTTTTTGCCGTCAGGCGGATAAAGTGGATTTCCGATACGGTTGTCCTGGTGGTGGCCACTAAAAAGAGTGGCGCTGCGGAAAGAATATTTATGATCGATGCTGAAACGAAAAAAATCATGCGCACTTTCGATTTCAGGGGTGAATGCCAGGATATTTTTCTCCCGCCTCATCTCGAGGACACGAAGTACATCAATATGATATTAGCCACCACGGCAAAAGCGAATGAGAGTGTGAATCTTTATGCCGTCAAGGTGGCGGGAAAAAACGTGTTGGTAAAACCGGTTTTAAGAGGTCCCCAGCCCATGCCTTCCGTGCATGTGGGTTTTAATAAGGCCGGGAACCTTGCCTATATAACCGACGGCACACTGGCTTCAGTCGCTTTTGAGTCACCTTTTTCGCAGGTATCCGCCATTGTCGGCAGAAAGACGCCGGTCTACCCGAGATATCCTTTCCCGGTTTATCGTTATAATTTTAATAGGGACGTGGTCGATAAGGTCACCGATCCTGAACAATTGAGGCGCTCCCCCATAAAGGAATTGCAGAAATATTTTCTTTTGTGTGACGCTTATATAGATAACGACCAGGTAAAAGGATTAATCAGGAGAGGGCAGCAGCTCGAACTTACCTCCGATGAAGTTGTCAGGACCTACATCGCAAAAGACAATGCCTCATTTATTATTTATCTATCGGATTTGAATAATGCGTTCCAGGCTATTATTTACGACAACTTGAGCAATAAGATCAAAAAAGTTGACGAAACTATGTTTCTTGGAAAAAATCAATATGCCGAAATAAAAATTCTTGATTTTCGTCCTAAGGAGAAAGATTTATATATGCTGACAAAGGATAAAGAACAGCGGTTGGTCAGCTTTAATTACAATTCATTTTTGTACAGCCGGCTGGGAAGAAAAGTATGGGATTTTTTCCGGGATGAGAAGCAGGACTCACTTTATGTACTTACAGAGAGGAGTAAGAAACCCCATTTTATAGAAACGAACCTGGAAATCATCGGGCTCGATCCTTACTGGAGGAATAAAATGTATTCCCGCAAGGATTTGAAAAGGATCCTCTACAGCGGAAAAGATGGCTATGTCTATTTCTCCACTTATACCGGAGAGGTGGTGAAAATGGACCGGGAATACAATTTCCATTATGTCGGTCCTTCTCTCGAAGGGCTGCAGGTTGTCACTGCGCCCGGGGGTAAGAGAAGAGCAGCATTTATTAAAGACCGGGTGGTTTTTCTTGAACTGGAACATTAGCAGCTTTGGGAACTGAACAGGAATTCGATAAGGTAAAGCTTTTCAGTGGATTTATCTACAGGGAAACTGCAGTCTACCGCCGGGTAAAAAAGAGGCTGGAAGACCTTTTTTCGCCTGTTGACTTAGAGTCGGCGCAGTTTGATTTC
>JAGLSW010001080.1 GCA_023135565.1 Candidatus Aminicenantota bacterium
TGCCGCGAAGCGGCTTATAGGCTGGGTGCGCCGCACCCCGCCGGAGGCAAGTAAGGAGATTTATTAATGAGTTTAAAAATTGCGGTACTTGTTAAGCAGGTGCCGGATCATGAAGCGATTGTTCAGCTTAAATCGGATCGAGAGTTGGACATCGAAGAACGTTATGTCTGTTCTTTTTTCGATGAGGTTGCTATCGAAGCGGCTTTAAATATAAAAAAAGACAACCCTGAGACTGAGATTTTCGCCCTATCCGCCGGAGGCAGAAGGGCGGTTGATGCGCTGCGCCGGGCAGTGGCTATGGGCATCGACAATGTGGAACATATCGGCGATGAAACACTGGAAACAGTGGATAATTACTATACGGCCCGGGTCCTGGCGGCAAGATTAAAAACGCAGCAGCCCGGCTTAATAATCTGCGGCAAACAGGCCGGTGACGACGACGCTGCCGCTGTAGGACCTATGGTGGCGGCGCTGCTTAATATCCCCCATGCAAGCGCGGTGGTTTCTTTAGAAATGGCTGCCGGAACAGGTAGGATAAAAATCGGGCGCGAAGCAGAGGGAGAGGTCCAGTATTTCGAATCGGGTTTCCCCCTGTTGGTGACAGCGGAAAAAGGATTGGCGGAGCCGCATGTGCCGGTAGTGATGCGGGTGATGAAGGCCATGAAAACCCAGGCGGCGCATATCCCCATCGAGGAATTAGGCCTGGCGGACATCGAACCTGGAGGCCGTGTGCGCCGGCTGCGTTATGCGGCTCCGCCGGAAAGACCGCCGGTGACGATGATCGAGCAGCCTTTCCCGGAGAATGTAGTCGAATTAATAAATCATCTCCGCCAGGGAGGTGTGGTATGAACTGTAAAGAAATCTGGGTGATAGCGGAAATTAGACAGGGCAGCCTGACCCGCACTACGAGCCAACTTTTAGGCGCTGCCCGCAAATTAGCGGAACAACAGGGCCTCCATGCGGCAGCGGTTTTGTTGGGCGGAGAACAGACCCAGGCAGATGAACTGGCCCGGAAAGTTCCCCTAATACTCTGGGTAAAGGAACCGCGCCTCGAAACTTACGAAGCGTCGCGGTATGCCTACGCGCTGCGGCAGTTGATCGAAGTTAGGGGAAGCCCGGTGGCGATCCTAACCGGGGCCGGGGCTGCCGGTTTGGAATTCCTGCCGCGTCTAAGCATGAGTTGCGACTCCGCTTATGCGAGCTCTTGCGTAGACCTGTGGTGGGAAGGTTCCGAATTGGCCTGCCGCAGGCCCGTATACGGCGGCAAGGTTTACGAAGAACTGGCGCTGTCTACAAAACCGGCGTTTTTTACTGTCCGGCCCGGAGCTTTTGCCGTGCCGGAGAATCTCGAAACGCCCGGCAAAATCGAAGCGGTTTCCGTGACTGTGCCTGAAGATTTAGGACTCGATTTAATAGAGCGTAAACGCACTACTGCCGGACAAAAAGACCTGTCCGAAGCAGCGCGGGTGGTGGCCGGAGGCCGGGGTATGGGCGTCCCCGAAAATTTTAAGTTATTGGAAGAGTTGGCCGGTGTTTTAGACGGCGCTGTAGGGGTATCCCGGGCAGTAGTGGATGCGGGCTGGTTCCCTCATGACATACAGGTGGGCAAAAGCGGTAAAACCATCTCGCCTGAACTTTATATTGCCTGTGGGATTTCCGGTGCTATTCACCATGTGTTGGGTATCAACACGGCCAAAGTCGTAGTGGCGATTAACAAGGACCCGGATGCGGCTATATTTAAGAGCGCCGATTATGGTATAATAGGTGACGCCCTGGAAATTTTACCGGGATTAATAGAAAAACTAAAAGTTTAAAAAAGCCTCCGACTCCTTGCTCCGCAGGCCCTGCCGGGGGC
>JAGLSW010001081.1 GCA_023135565.1 Candidatus Aminicenantota bacterium
TTTTTAAACAAAAGTTTTGTTCAAACTTTTTCAAAAGTTAGGCCCCCGGCAGGGCCGCCGGAGGCAAAAAAAAGCACATTTACAAAAGGGGCAGAAGAAAATCAAACAACACCTGCGCGGCAATACGGTTCCCCTTTGCATTGGGATGAATGTTGTCTACCCAGATGTCCGGCGGCGCTTCGACATTATACTTTTCATACAAATCGATATAAGGAACACCCATGCCATCCAAAAAAACACCTATCTTCTTATGCAAAGACGCATAACGGTAATTTTCCCCGGTTTTCCGCTGAGGGAAAATCACGGCGCCTAATTTTATATCTTTACTATCTAAAAGAGTTTTTATCTTTTTTAAATGACGAAACCCCTCCTCTTCTCCCAATAAAAAATAATCTTTCGCCCGGTAATCTTTGTCCAATTTTTTTATTAGTATGCCGACTTTGAGATTGATGAACTTGTAAAGATAAGAAACACGCATCAAAAAATCACTGACCGCCCCTTTCTGCAACACATAAGGCACGGCCACATCATGATAAGGAATTAGCAGGAATTTTTTGCCTTTAGCCTGTTTTTTTATACTCAACGTTCTTTCGAAATCATTGGGGCATATTTGCAGCATAATGATACCGGGATCGAAACGCAGCGCTTTCTCTTTGATCAAATGATATTCTTGCACCAAATTGTACCCCACCACACCCATTCCCGGTACATCCACCGCATAACCTTGCGACAGGAACAACGCTTCCAACTGCTTGTGATAGGTGTCTTTTAGGTTCAAATCCCAGCCGTAAGTTAATGAGTCGCCGACAAATATGATGCGTTTCTTTTCCCCCTTTTCCAGGCTGTAATCTTTGTCCCGGAAACCGTAACCGTTAATGGCTACTTTGACGCCCCTTTTCTTAATCTCCAGACCGGAATTGGGACGCAGTTCGTAAAGCAAATTCCCGTTTTCAGATAAACGGTAAAGCCGGGTGACAGCGGGGAATCTTTTTTTCTTAGGTTGGAAGCGGAATTCATATACTACCCTGAGCGCCACTTCCAACACTAACAGCGTAAACAATACCGCTAAACTTATAACAAATAACCTGGTAAATATTTTTTTAATCATTAATCCAGCAGGCCATTCTCTTTGTACCATTGGGCGGTGCGGGTTAAGCCTTCTCTTAAAGAAACCTGCGGCGAATAACCTAACTCTTTTCGGGCTTTGGATATGTCGAAAGCCCTGTCCTTGGTGAAAAAATCCAACCGGCGGCGGTACAAAGGCGGCTGAATCCCAAAAGGTTTGCACAATATCTCACACAAAAAAGCGGCGGCATAAACCGGGAATAAAGGGATATGTATTTTAGATACCCGGCTGTCGAGAATTTCCGCGATCAGGTTTATTAGGTCTTCTAAAGGTAAATACTCGCTGCCTCCTATGGTATAGATTTGAGCGGATGCGGCGGGAACTTCCCCGGTTAGGATAATCCCTGCCACCAGGTCCTCTACGAAAGTCAGGTGATACAGGGCTTTGCCTGTACCGATCATTTTGAAACTTCCCTTGTAGATAGTTTTAAACAGTTTAAGGAATCTCGTATCCCCGGGACCGTAAATACCCACCGGCCTTACCACTACTCCGTCGATTTTTTTATCTTTAAAATAAGAGAGAGCCAACTTCTCCCCCTCCATTTTCGAAACCTGGTAAAAATCGCCGGGGTTGTAAGGGGCGCTTTCTTGGGCCGGGGGATTTTCGATTTCGCCTTGCACACCTACGGTGCTGCAGTGCACGAAGCGTTTCACGCCGGCTGAGATAGACTCCTCCAGCAGGGCTTTCGTTCCTTCCACGTGAACCTTATCGAACATATCTTTGGAAACTTCCTGGCGGTACATGGCTGCGATATTGAATACCACGTCGATATTTTTTATTATGCCTTTTAGAGAGGTGGGGTTGGATAGGTCGCCTTTTACCAGTTTTATCCCGTTTTTTTCCAGTAGTCCGGTTTTGCTATTTTCCCTAACCAGCGCTGTAACGGTACAGCCTTTTTTTAGCAGGGCGCTGCACAGGTGGCCGCCGGTAAAACCGCTGGCCCCGGTCACAAAAACGTTTTTCATGTAGTAACTCCTCAGATGTTTGCCGCTGTCATGCAGCGGCATAGTGGTTTATTGTAACCTTAGCCGGGGGATATGTCAAGATCGGAATCAGCTTTACAGCTAATAACGGGCGGCTATAAACTGCGCTTCTCGCCCAACAAAAGCCCCGCGGCGCGGGGAGCGCTGAGGTTTTCATCAAAACCATGAGCATCTATGCTGTGGGTAATTTCTGTCGTGGCCGCTTCGCCCAACATGGTGAAGATTAATTCCAGGTCGGTAATATGGTCTCTTAAATTCCCTTTCTTTAGCTTTGTATAACGCCCTGGTTCTTTTGGTGGCAAGTTCCGGGTCTTCTATCTCCTG
>JAGLSW010001082.1 GCA_023135565.1 Candidatus Aminicenantota bacterium
AGACTTTTATCATACCAACTTTGTTGGCGAGAGTTTTGCTGAGTCGGCGTTTTTTATCCCTGTACAGTTTTGCCATGGAGGTAAGACGGTAGGTATCGAAGGGGGAAAGCTTGCTTATCTCCGAATATCTGAAGCCGCCCAGGTCTTTTAATATTACCAACAGTTCGCCCAGCATTCTTTTGCCTTACCAGGTACCGACGTCAATGTTCCCGATTTTAAAACCGATTTTCCTTTCAAATTCCCATAGGATTTTTTCTATCGGCTCAAAGAACCTGTCATCGATAACATTTCATGCCGCCCCCATTGGGTTCATCGTCAGGGGCCAGAGGCATACCGAACCAAAAGCACTGCCCGCCCATTTTCAGGCGGTGAATCTTGGCCACGCCACGGGGTTGAAAAAACGTTAGTAATAGATTATTATTAGCGATGCGAAAAAAAAAAATCGTTTTTTGTTTAATCGTCTTGTTTTTGTTCCAGGTCGGCGGCGCTGAGGAATCAACTGAAGATTCCACTGCAAAAAAGAAAGAAAAAAAAACCTTTTTCAAAAAAATATTTGCCGATGAAGGAGAAATCTGGACCTCACCTTTCAAAATGAAAGGGAAACAATTGCTGACCTGGGGCAGTGTGGCCTTAATAACCGCGATTCTTATCGAGAATGATGAGAAATTGTATCGCAGCACCCAGGAATATCAAACGGAACATAAGTGGGTACAGGACCTAAGCCCGGCAGTGCGGCCCCTAGGCGACGGCAACCTAAACCTCGGTGTCGCCGGTGGTTTTTATTTATGGGGCCTTCTTTTTAAGGACACAAAAGCAAAAAAAGCCGGAGAATTATCATTAATGAGCTTGATCCACGCCGGTATAGTAGTGCAGCTTGTGAAGCATCTAACCGGCAGGAAAAGGCCCAGAGCCACAGAACCGGGTGTCGATCATTGGGAAGGCCCGGCCGGTTTTTTTAAGCGCTATAAAGACCATCGCGACATGTATTACGACGCTTTTTTTTCAGGTCATACCGTTACTGCCTGGAGCCTGGCCACAGTGGTTGCTAAAATGTACAACAAATCCTTTGTCGTGCCTGTGCTTTGCTATTCCCTGGCCACCATCGCCGGTTTATCCAATGTGACCGAAGGCGAGCACTGGTATTCCGATGTGTTCGTAGGAGCGGTAATCGGTTATGCCATCGGCAGTTTTTTAGTCAGGAAAAGGTGGCGGCGCCTGCAAGTACTCCCTCTTATCGAAAAGGACAGGATGGGTCTGTCCTTTTGCTACTCCCTCGACTGAACTATTCCAGCATTTTTTGCAAGACTAAGCTAAAAAAAAAGCCACCTGACGGTGGGAATTCGAAATATGTACAACATGTTGCTCATTACCGCCATGTAGTGGCACTAAAATAGTCCCGGCTGATCACCAAAAGCCGAAACTGGACAGCGAATACTCAAATCTGTATCCTGTATTTTGCAATACTCACCTATTCATGGTATAATCAAAACTTGTGTTTTGGATGAAATATAGGTTTCTTCCAAAAGCGGACGGCGTCCGCGCATATAAAAGTACCCAGGGCAGCCGGTATGAAAAAAAAGAACCGTTTTTTCAGCAAACTTTTGCACGATATCGATAAGTATAATCGTTCTCAGAGATCCTGCCCGGGAAACGCACCCACCTGCCGGTGGGAAATTGAATTAAAAAAAAACCTGTTGTACAATACTGCCATGTAATGGCATAAAGGAAAATGAGGTAGTATGAACGAAGAAGTTCACATTCTCCTGGCTGAAGACGATATGGGACATGCAGCTCTGATAAAGAAGAACATCATACGCGCAGGCATATCGAACACGATCTTTCATTTTAAAGATGGCCAGGAAATACTTGATTTCCTCTTCCGCGAAGAGGGAGCTCCCCACCAGGCATCTGAAATATCATACCTGATACTACTGGACATAAGAATGCCCAAAGTTGACGGAATAGAAGTCCTGCGAACTATCAAAAAAGACAAAGAGTTAAGAAAGATTCCCGTTATCATGCTGACTACTACGGATGACCCGAGAGAAGTCGATCTCTGCCATAAGTACGGCTGCAGCAACTATATAACCAAACCGGTGGATTATGAAAAATTTGTCGATGTGATAAAAACCCTGGGGTTTTATCTTATGGTAGTTAAAGTGCCGTGTGTTAAAGGAGATGTCAATAAATGAGCGAAGTTAAACAAACGATAGACGAAATTAAAAAATTATATACGGTACTTGTTACCGAAGACGACCTGGGGCTGCAGCGTCTGATCCGCAAAAGACTGGCAAGAGACGGTTACAAGACGGCGCAGGCAGCTTCAGGGCAAGAAGCGATAGATCACTTAGAAAAAGAAAAAACTGCACTGCTTTTGCTCGATTTTAGATTAGGCGATATGACCGGCAAGGAGGTTATCGCTAAACTGGCAGGGAAAGGACAAACCGTTCCTTTTATTATTATGACCGGCCATGGTGATGAAAGGACAGCCGTCGAAATGATGAAATTAGGGGCAAGAGACTATTTAGTTAAAGATGAAGGCTTCTTAGAAATCCTGCCCCAGGTGCTGGAAAAAGTGATCAACCAGTTGTCTATGGAAGAAAAATTGACCCAGGCCAGGAAGGCCCTGCGTGAAAGTGAAAAGCGGTTTCGTTTGATATTCAACAGCGGTACCGATGCCATTTTCCTTTACGATGCGCCGGAGGGTAAACCCGGGCATTTTTTAGAAGTGAATGAAATGGCCTTTAAAAGGTTGGGCTATACCAGGGAAGAATTGCTGGAAATGACCCCTGGCGATATCGAAGACCCCAAACACGAAACAGAACCGTCGGCACAGGCCGGAGAAACAGTAGAGAAAAAAAACCAGCTCTATGAAACAGCCCACATTACCAAAGGCGGCAAAAAGATTCCCGTAGAAATCAATTCCCACCTGATCGATTTTGGGGGAGAGCCTGCCTTTCTCTCCATTTCCCGGGATATAACGGAAAGAAAGCAATTGGAAGAACAACTTCGTCATGCCCAGAAAATGGAAGCCATCGGCAAGCTGGCTGGAGGAGTTGCCCATGATTTTAATAATCTATTAACCACCATCAACGGTTACGCGGAATTACTCCTCTTAAAATTGGGCACTGAGAGTCCTTTCAGAGACGGCGTAAAAAAGATAAAAAGAGCCGGTGAGAAGGCTGCCTCTCTAACCCAACAGCTCCTTACTTTTAGTAGTAAACAAGTGCTGCAGTCTAGACGGCTGGATATGAACGGCCTGCTCCTCGGTATCGAGAAAACCTTGAAACAAATCTTAGGTGACGATGTGAATTTGGTTTTAGAACCGGGGGCCGACTTAATGGCGGTGAAAGCCGACCACGACCAGGTGGAACAAATAATTATAAATCTCAGTGTCAATTCCTGTGATGCCATGCCGGATGGAGGCACATTGACCATAAAAACTGAAAATAAAGTCATCGACGAATATTACAGCAGTCTTTTGCATGACGCCAAACCGGGGCACTTCGTTTGTTTATCCATTTGCGATTCAGGCAGCGGCATGGACGACAAAACCCTGCAGTATATTTTCGAGCCCTTTTATTCCACCAAAAAAGTCGGTACCGGCTTAGGTCTTTCCGTTGTTTACGGCATTGTCAAGCAGCATGAAGGTTGGATTAACGTATACAGCAAACCCGGGAGAGGGACGATTTTCCGGGTTTACTTCCAGACCATTCCCGGGAAAACCGCGGTTGAAGATAACGCTGTGAAGCAGGTATCATTAGATAAGCTGAGAGGAAACGATGAGAGAATCCTCCTGGTGGACGATGAAGACGGAGTACGGAAAAAGACCGCAGAGTACTTAAAAGATTATGGTTACAGGGTGACAGAAGCAGTGAATTTAAAAGAAGCTAAAGATACGTTCAAAAATGAAAAGGGTGAATTCCAACTATGTTTCAGCAGCAATGAACTACCTGACAGCACCGGGGCAGAACTGGCCGAAACGATTCAAGCCCTGGAACCGGGGTTTAGAGTTTTGCTGTGCACCAGCTATGGGTATCAACACTCATCCTGCAGCGACATCAAAGTCAAAGGTTATCCCCTATTAGAGAAGCCCTACTCCTTAATGGAATTGTTGACAGCCATAAAGGAAATATTAAAATAAAACAAATGCCATATAAGGCGACGGAAAAAACGGAGGTACCGGTGAAAAAAGAAGTTAACATTTTGATTGCAGAAGACGATATGGGGCATGCGGCCCTGATCCGCAAGAACCTCGAACGTTCCGGACTCACGAATCCTATTATCCATTTCAAAGACGGGCAGGAAGTACTGGATTTTCTTTTTTTTACCGGCAGTGCCCCGCACCGTGAGAGCGGCACATCTTACTTACTGCTGTTGGATATACGCATGCCTAAAATAGATGGGGTAGAAGTTCTCAGGCAAATAAAGACCGACCCGGAACTGAGAAAAATGCCGGTTATCATGATAACCACTACCGACGACCCCCGGGAAGTAGAAAAATGCCACCAATACGGATGCAGTAACTATTTAACCAAACCCGTCGATTATGGGAAGTTCGTGGAATCTATAAAGAAATTGGGGTATTTTCTTATGGTGGTTGAAATACCGGCATTAAACGGAAGGTAAATACGTTGACGCCGGTATGTTTTTATCCATTTGCCCCAGTTTAGCCCGAAACCGGATTTTTATATTAATGAAAAGAAAAAAATTAATTATTTTATTCCTGCTTATAATACTAACGGCACAAGTACCGTCTTTTACTGCTCCTACCAAGGAATATGCCATAAAGGCCGCTATCCTGGCCAAACTTTTAGATAATATCACCTGGCCGGAGGGATCCGGGTTGAAGGATAAATCGAAAACCTTCTATATTGCCGTTATCGGCAAAAATCCTTTTGAGCCTCCCTTAGAAGAGATTTACATAAAAAACGGTATAAAAGGTAATCCGGTAAAAATTCTCTATCTTTCCCGTCTCGAAGAGATTTCTACTTGCGGCTGCCATCTTTTATTCGTTGCCGGGACCAATAAAAAAACACTTAACGACATTATCTCTGTCACCAAAGGCAAACCCATCCTCACAGTCAGTGACAACAAAAGTTATGCCGACAAGGGGATTCATATTAACTTCCTGGTAGTGGCAAACAAGCTGAAATTCGAAATCAATCAACAGTCCTTCCGGGAATCGGGTATTGTAATCAGCTACCATCTTTTGAGATTAGCAACAAAAGTTATAAAATAGCAAATAAGATATAGAAAGTAGAGAAATTGGAGTATCGCCATGATGAAATTATTAAGAAACCTGTCGATCAAGAATAAATTGGTTCTTATCGTGCTGCTGGTGAGTATACCGGCAATAGTAATCGGTTTTACTTTCGTTATCATACAGGATGTCAAAATCTTTAAGCAGGATTTAGTCGATGTCACTAAAATGACTGCCCGGACAGTAGGTGAGTTCTGTTCCACTGCTCTATCATTCGGGCCGGATTTCGCGGGACAGGTAGAAGAAGATTTAACAAACCTGCTGCGCACAATGCCCATCGTAGAAAACGGTTACATCTATGATAACAAAGGGAAAGAGTTCGCTGCTTATAATAAAGCCGCCGATACCTTCAGCCCCGTTCTTCCCGCCGGGGAGCAGCTCATCCGGTTTGAAGGACATTTTCTCCATTTTTACCGACATATCCGGTCGGGTGGTAAAAAATACGGCGCTATTTACCTGAGATCTTCCACCACCCCGTTGGATAAAAAAATCAATGAATACCTGTTAACCATGGTGTTAGTGGGCTGCGGCCTGATTGTACTGTCCTATATCCTGGCCACAAAATTGCAAAAAGTGATTTCAAAACCCATATTGAAGCTGGCCGAAGTGACAGGCGACATATCTATCCGGGGAGATTACTCGGTGCGGGTACAGAAAACGGGAAACGATGAGATCGGTACACTCTACGAAGGGTTTAACGTCATGCTGGAACAGATTCAACTGCGGGAAAAAGAGAGAGACGAGGCGGAAGCTCAAAGGGAAAAGCTTTTTAGTGAATTGCAGGAAAAAAACAAAGAGTTGGAACAGGTGATTTATGTCACTTCCCATGACCTGCGCTCCCCCTTAGTGAACATCCAGGGGTTTAGTAAAGAGCTCGATTTTTCCCTGCAAGACCTGGCCTGCCTGCTGGATTTAGACACGCTGCCCGAAGAGATCAAAAAAAAGATATCCCTCATCATAAAAGAAGACATCCCCGATTCCCTTAAATATATCCTGACCAGCACTTCCAAGATGGACTCCCTGCTCACCGGCCTGCTGAAACTTTCGCGGGTAGGAAAAACCGGCGCTAAATTCAGCGAAATAGATATGAACAACCTGATGGAGGAGGTGCATCATGCTTTCGAGTTCCATCTCAAGGAAACCGGCGCTAAATTAAAAATCGCCGACTTACCGCACTGTTTCGGTAACGAGATGCAGGTGAACCAGGTCTTTTCCAACCTATTTAACAATGCCCTGAAATATTTAGACCCGGAGCGCGCCGGTTTGATCGAGATCAGCGGCTGCCGGGAGGATAGTCATGCGGTTTACTGCGTCGAGGATAACGGCCTCGGTATTGCGCCGGAGCACCAGGAAAAAGTATTCGAGATATTCCATCGTTTAAACCCCGCCGACACAGCGGGCGAAGGTTTAGGCTTGACCATTGTCAACAAAATCCTGGGGCGTCACAACGGTAAAATCTGGGTGGAGTCGAAGCCTGGAGTAGGCAGTAAGTTTTTTGTCAAGCTGCCTATCGGGAATTAGTTTTTTCTCCCTATTATGTTTTGAGAGCCATCTTGATAATCGTTCCTCTACTTTTTCATGAGGAATCCCTTTCCCTTCGTCCAACTCTTTTAATCCTTCATCTACCTGGATTTTAAAATACAACTCACTCATAATATCATCTATTGTAGCCTCGTCAGGCAGACTTCTCACCATATTTATTACCGCTTCCTTTACTGCTGCCGACATTTTTTCCTCCTAAAAAATACTAAAAAAATGTTAATTGAATTTCATATTATGTATTATATCTTCCAATTTGTCAATAAAATGATTTTATTTCACTTTGCCTAATTTAGGGCCGATGATGATCTCAGCCAAGCCGCCGGGGTTCAAAACTCTCTTTATATAAGCGTTCATCTCCATTAGGGTAAGCCGGTCAAGCGCCGTAAAAAAATCTCCTACAAAACCGAAACCAATACCCATCAGTTCAAAATAACCATGGTAGAGCGCCCGGCGTTCTTTCTCCTCGTTCAAACGCAGGAAATCGGATTTGGCATGCACTTTTGCCACCTCGAATTCATCCTCACCCAGCCCTTGCTCGTGAAGCTCACCTAATAGGGTTTTTAACGCCCGGTAAGCGGTCTCTTTTTTCTCGTTCCCGGTGCTGAGGTAGATTTTTAAGAGGCCCCCATCTTGCAGTTGGGTAAATACCGCATCTAAATCGTAAGCTAATTTTTGTTCCATACGCAGGCGCCACAACCGCGAACCGATTCCCTTGCCTAATAGGTTTTCCAGGACATAAGCGCGGACGAAATCGCCGGGGCTGAAACCGGGTAGTAAAGCGGTTAGACAGATGAGGGTCTGCTCTTTCTCTTTTTCGAAGAAGAATTCTTTTTTTTTCGGCAGCGAAGCTTCGACTTTTGTTAAGGGCGCTGTCCCGCCTGCCGGGAACCCGGAAAAATACTTGCCGGTTATATCTTTTACCCGGCTCTCCTCCAGGTCGGAGGATATGGAAACCACCATACCGGCAGCATTAAAATATTTTTTATAAAAACCGGTTACATCTTTTCTTTTTATTGCTTTTAGAGAGGCTGCGCCGCCGTAAACGGAACCACCATAAGTATTACCGGCAAAAAAAGCATTTAGGGCAGTTAGGTTCATTAATTGCAGCGGGTCTTCCGTTTCTCCTTTTTGGCGATTCTTTAGGCCCCGCTTCATGTTGTTGATCCTCAAACCCGAGAAAAGCGGTTTTTTCATTATGCCGCTGAGAATTTTTAGTGTCTCTTCCAGGTTATCGGAGAGGCATTTGATGGTAATCAACACATAATCTTCTTCCACTTCCGCGTAAGATACCGCACCGGAGTGCATCAATTTCCCGGCTATCGCAGCATCGGGGCTGGCGACACAAAGACCGGCGGTAATATAGGCCAGTCCTCTTTTCCCCGCCGGTTCGGCCCGTTTCCCGCCTTTAAAGAAAATCTTCAACACCGTGACTGCCGACGATTGATCCCGGCAAAATATAAAAGACAGTTTATCGTTGACGGCTATTTTTTTGGCGGTATCCGGCAGAAAAGAATCGCCCGCCGCTCCAACCACAACCAACAAAAATAATAAGATAATTAATATATATACTTGCCTTCGGCGAGTCAGAACCTTTTTGAAAAAAGGTTCCGACACCTCCAAAAACTTTTGATTAGCCAACCGTTTGGGCAAATTCCAAAACGTCCTCAAAAGGCACAGACGTATGCTAATTGGAAGTTTTTGGGAATCCAAAACCCTTTTTTCAAAAAGGGTTTTGGCCGCTGGAGGCATGTTTTTGTTTTTAAAATTCATTTTTTATTTTTCTTGTGGGGAACCAACGAAACTACCACATACTTCTTTCCACTTAGATACCGCCCTGCCGCATCTCTCAAATGAGACGAGTTGGTCTCGTGGATGCTTCTTTTGTAATTCATCTTTTTTGCGCCTGCTGCCAACAGCATGTACCGGGCATAAGAGACCGCCGAATGCAGACCTTTCTCCCCGGCTTGCTCCGACCTGAGCCGGGTTCGGCTTTTGGCGCTCTCTAAGTAATCGAAAACGATCGATTCGTTTTTTTGCAGGAAGTCTTTTTTGGAATAACGCAGCGAACGGGTTCTCTTCAAAAACTTGATGGCCGCATTTTCGGCGGCATGGATATTGCCCGGTTTGGCGGTCAGGTAGACCAAAAACGCGCCGCCATATTTTAACGAAACATACCGGGTGGAAACACTCTCCGCTAACCGCCTCCTGCCCTGGAAAGCAAAATTAAGCAAAGGGTTGACCCCCCGGCCCAGGATATGAGCCAGCAAATCCACCGCATAATAGTCTTCATGATTAAAAGGCGGCGCAAGTAGTCCGATAATCACATAAGCCCGTTCGATGTCCATTTCTTGCCGCGTCTCGATATTCTTTTTTAATGGCAGTGCCGGGATTATTTTTTTACCGGGGGGGTGCGGCGCACCCAGCCCCGCGGCGCGGGTAGCCGATGAGGAGTTTTTCGATAACGCAGCGTCGTCAGGCGCTCCTTCGATATTCGGTGTTCGATATTCGATATTCTTCCTGCTTCCTTAAATGCTTCGTCACGCAGTAGGGCCTCAGAAAACTTTTGTTTGATCTTAGCAGCCGCGGCTGCTGTGTCGAAATCCCCGACTATGCTGAGAGCACAGTTCCGCGGCACAAAATATTTCCTGTAAAAAGCCGCTAACTGTTCCCGGCCTGCCTTTTTTATCACCTCGCTATCACCGAAAACCGGCTTCCCATACGCATGTCCCCGGAAAAGTCCCTGCAAGGCAAGGGACGTGCCTAAACGCATGGGGTCGTCCATGATGCGATGAATTTCTTCTATAATCACCTCTTTTTCCCGTTCTATCTCTTTTTGATCGAACTTCAAAGCGAAGATTTTCTCTTTCACTACGTCCAAAACATAATCTAAGTGTTTTGCCGGCAGGGAAAACTCTAAAGTCATCACATCATGGTCTGTATGGGCGTTAAAGTAGGCCCCTTTTTTCCTAATTTCCTTTATTAGAACCGGGCCCCGGTATGACGCCGTGCTGCCTAAGAGTACCAGGTGTTCCAGCAGGTGGACGATACCGTTGGTTCCCGGGGTTTCGTCTTTGGAACCCATATCAACGGCGAAAACAACGTTGATTAGAGGCAGTTGATGCCGTTCTTGCAAGTATATTTGCAAGCCGTTATCTAAGGTAAAATATTTGTTTTTTTGTTGTTCCGCGCCCTGGAGGCAAAGCGCCGCCATGGAAAGCGCAAGAAAAATAACAATAGTTTTTGTTCGTGTTGAATGGCGGTAAAATGAAGCGGAGCTAATTTTTTTTCTATTATTCACGTTAAGAATGTATCAAATCCGCAGCCCAAAGTCAAACCGCCCGGAACAGCGCAGGTACGCCCCTACCAATATCCTGCCTTATCACTCCGTTTTTTCCCAAATTTGGCCAGTTACAAATTTTTTTGTTGACTTTTTTGTTAAAAAATGGCATATTATAGAGGTAAATTAACTTTTGGAGTAAAATATGGATGAAAAAAGTAAACGGTTAGCCGAAGAAGCCGGGAAATGGGTGGCTTCTCCAGAGGGGCGGGAAGCTATGAAAAAAGCAATAATAGAAGCAAAAGAGAGCAGTAAAAGATTTAAGGAATCGCTCCAGGTTGACCCCAAGATTATGAGAGAACCTTTCACCATATAGAATTGATCGGCAAAAAGTGGATGGAAACACCCTTTGAAATTTACCCATACAGCATCAACAAATTGATTGATATATTTTCTGATAAATCGATTTCAAATCCAGAGTTTATTCAAAAAAATATACACTCAATCTATTTTCGCGAGTACTTCGAGCACTTAGATACCAAAACCATACTCGCCGAGAATGATTATATAGATAGAGATTACCTGGAAGATTTTTCTTCATACTATGTCAGGTGTTTTGCAGATTATAAAAGAAAATGCACCCGCCTGCACTTTTTTAAACATGACTTTTGCGTTAATGATTTCGAGGCATTATTAAACGAATCAAATCCTTCCCTGCAAAAAGCGTTACAACAAAATTATCTTGGCTTTGTCGTAGTAAAACCTCTCCCCAAAACAATAATCGGTCGGACTTGCCTCGTCCCTTACCCAAAGGAGAGTGGCAAAGAACGTAAATATCCCATAACACGAGAATACAAAGTGAATCTTTTCGGTTTGCCGCTGTCGGTTAAATCCCTGGCTTTTCAGGAGCAGGATAATGTAGTCGCAGCCTGTGCTACCAGTGCATTATGGTCTGTATTTCATGGAACCGGGATTTTATTTCACCACGATATTTTGTCGCCTGGAGAAATTACCAAAACAGCCACAAAACAATTGCCGATCGAAAGTAGAGTTTTTCCAAATAGAGGCCTATCGGGTGAACAAATGGCTTATGCAATCCGGAGCGTAAACCTGGAACCTCTCCAAATCGGTATCAATAATAAAGAATATAACATAAAGAGTTCTATTTACGCTTATATTAGTTACGGAATTCCCCTTATCTTAGGACTTCGTTTATACGATATATCCGGAAGAACCCCCAATTATATCGGCAGACATGCTGTCGCTGTTACCGGGTACAGCATTGAAGATCAAACCACAAAATATGAAAACGAAAACTTAAAACTTGTCTCCTCAAACATCAATAAAATCTATGTCCATGACGACCAGGTGGGGCCTTTCTCCAGGATGGTTTTTGACAACCGTTTCATAAAATTACATAAAAATGGAACTGAACGAGATTTTATTTCCCTGGCAACATCATTTAAAACCGAAGGAACCGGGATAGGTGGTGTAAGAGCAGTGCCGGAGATATTACTGGTGCCTCTATATCATAAAATTCGTATCTCTTTTGATACGATTTATGCAACCGTCAAATTCTTTAATGAAGTGATTGAACAGGTAAACGAAGAAATTCCTTTTTTAATGAATGAAAAAATAGAATGGGATATTTATCTCACTGACGTAAATAAATTAAAGAGTGAAATTTTTGAAGCTGAAAAATGTACCGGCAATTATTTTAAAAAAATTCTATTAATGAATATGCCGCGTTATATATGGCGAGCGGCTGCAATACTGAAAGGTACTCCTGTAATTGATTTTTTATTCGATGCCACCGATATAGAACAGGGGCAATATTTTATTTGCACCATCGAATATGATAAAGGGTTTTCTTCGATCCTGAAAAAAATATTCAGTGGCGATATATTTGAAGAGATGCTTAAAAATACTACAGCCTGGAAGATTATCCGCTGGTTAAGAGATGATTCTCATACTTACCGGGAAGCAGGGTCAAAATGAGGATTAAACATATAAAAATTAATAATTTCAGGGGAATTCGAGAAATGAGTTGGTCTATCACATCCCCGGTGACTTGCCTTATTGGTCCTGGTGATTCAACTAAAACCACAATTTTAGATGCAATTGAGCTTTCTTTACTGCCTCGTTGGAATTATCAATTTGATGACAGTGATTTTTATATGAGTAATGTCAAAAACCCTATTGAAATCATCGTGACGTTAGGCCAAATACCTGGCACATTATTGAGTGAGCAAAAGTTCGGATTGTATATACGTGGGTGGACCAAAGCGGGTGAAATAAGAGACGAACCGGCTGAAGATGATGAACCTGTTTTATCAATTCGACTCAAAGTTGATGATTCACTCGAACCGGAATGGACAGTCACTAATGACCGGAATATCGAAGGGAAGAAAATTTCTTACAAAGAAAGAGAAGCATTAGGCGCCAATAGGCTCGGCTCAAATATCGAGAAACACTTATCGTGGGGAAGAGGTTCTTCCCTTACGCATATGACTGAAAATAATAGGGAAGTAAAATCAGTACTTATCGATGCCAGTCGTAAAATAAAAAATGAAATAGATTTTGATAAATTCGATGAATTGTTAAAAACCGCCCATAAAACACAAAACTTAGCAAGCGGATTAGGAGTGAAACCAAATTCAGGCTACACACCTCAATTGGATTCTAATACAATTTCGACAAATTTCGGAGCAATTTCAATCTATGACGGCAAAATCCCTTTAAGATTAATGGGTTTAGGTACCCAAAAATTGATTGCCCTCAGCCTTCAATTAAGTTTATTGCGCCAGGGAGAAATGATTTTAATTGATGAAGTAGAACATGCGCTCGAACCATTTAGAATTAGACATCTACTGCGGACGATAAACGACCATATTAAATCAAGCATTGATTCTATAGGACAGGTAATTATGACCAGTCATTCTCACACTGCCATTGTGGAATTAGAAGCGGAAAAATTATGCGTAGTTCGATCAGAGAATGGTATGACTACCTGCATAAATGTGAATAATGAGCTACAGTCAACGATTAGAGATGTGCCGGAATCATTGCTCGGTCGAAAAATCATAGTTTGTGAGGGTAAAACTGAATTTGGACTCCTTATAAGTTTAGAAGAATATTGGAAAAACAGTGGGATGGACAATTTTGCCTCCAAAGGTGTTGTTCCAGTTGAAGGTGGTGGGGATACCGCACCCAAAAGGACAATTGAATTGTCAGAGTTGGGTTATAACACATGTTTATTTTTGGATTCGGATAAACTTAATGAGTTGAAACCCGATATAGAAACAATAAAATCTTCGGGTGTTGAACTCATCCATTGGGCCGGGGAAGTTTCAACGGAGCAGAGAATAATACTTGATATACCATGGGCAGCAGTAAAAAAAGTTGTAGAACTCGCCGTTGAATTTAAAGGGCAAGACAGCGTTTTCGATTCGATTCGTGCGAATTTGGGGATAAATAGTAAAACAAATCAAGACATCGATGAATTTAAGAATCATGGTTTCAGTGAAGAAGAAATAAGGTGTGCAATTGGAAGGGCTGCTAAAAAAAATAATTGGTTTAAAAGAATCGATCCCGGGAAAAGGCTCGGATATGTGCTGGTGGAGGAATTTGACGATATCGCCGGAAAAGAAATTATGGAAACAATTAGTACTTTGAAAAATTGGATTTATGAGTGAGATAACCGAAACAACCCCACAAGAGTTAGCTAAGAAAGACCGGGCAGTTGTTATTGCCCCGGCGGGTTGTGGGAAAACTGAATTAATAGCCAGGGCGGTTGGTTGTAATGAAGATGGAAGGCAGCTAATTTTAACCCACACACATGCAGGTGTTAAATCTCTTTTAGACAGGCTAAGAAAAATTGGAGTTCCTTCAAAGCGGTTTATTATAGACACAATAGCGGGTTTTGCTTTAAAATATGCGATTTCATTTCCGGGAACTTCCGGTATTGTCGAATTCCCCACATCAAATCAAGACTGGAATGAAGCATACAAGGGTGCTGCGAAAATTATTTCATTTCTCTGGGGGGAAAAAATTTTGCTATCCTCTTACACCGGCTTATATGTAGATGAATACCAGGATTGCACTACGTCCCAACATGAACTTATTTTAGGTATTGCGAATTCACTTCCTTGTAGGATACTTGGTGACCCGCTCCAGGGAATTTTTGATTTTGGAGGCGATATTGTAGATTGGAATAAAAAAAACTTTCCAAATTTTAATAGGCTACCGAATCTTAAAACTCCCTGGCGATGGAAAAATAAAAACGAAGCTTTAGGTAATTGGCTATTCAAGATAAGGAAACACCTCAATCACGGTCAACAGATCGATCTACGAATTGATCTTCCTCCGGGTGTTAGATGGTGCCCCCAAAATCCGGATAACCAATGGAAAGCATGCGCGAAATTTTTTGACGAAAAAAATGACTCTATTGTTGCTATGCACAAAATGCCAAACAAGGCTCATTTTTTTGCAAAAAATCTAAAGGGAATGTTTTCATCCATGGAGGAAATGGAATGTAAAGACTTGCTTAAATGGTCGGATAAAATTGAAAATAGTACAGAAATAAAAAGATTATCAAATATCAGACAATTCCAGCCTTATT
>JAGLSW010001083.1 GCA_023135565.1 Candidatus Aminicenantota bacterium
CATCCGCGCTACCTTTTCGGCGGTTTTTTGCAGCGTTACATAAACGATGGCGCTCTGCTTGGGATCTTTCGCCAGGATTTCCAATAAACAGTTGTCTTTTTTTTCTCCACCGCTGGGAGTGACGCGCAGGTACAGGTTATCCCGGTAAAATCCCTCGATGACGACGTTTGGTTTGGGAATGCCGAAAGCGCCGCTCATATCCTCGATTACCCGGGGAGTGGCCGTGGCGGTCAAAAGCAGCACCTGTTTGATATTGAAATCTTGCCGGTAGACGGGGATTTTTAAATAATCGGGACGGAAATTATGCCCCCATTCGGAAATACAGTGCGCCTCATCCACGACTAAGAGTGATATTTTCATTTCTTTAAGATGAATCCTGAATCTTTCGTTTCTGAATCTTTCGACCGAGATCATCAATATTTTCAGCTTGCCTTGTTTGGCGTTTTCGATCACCCGGGTTTGTTCTTCTCTTTCCATGGTGGAGTCGAGTTTTGCCGCCGGGATTTTTTTCTCTTTTAGAAAATCTATTTGGTCTTTCATCAGGGAGAGTAGGGGAGAGACCACTAAGGTCATATCTTTTAAAATCAGCGCCGGCAGTTGGTAGCAGAGTGATTTCCCGGCCCCGGTGGGAAAAATAGCCGCCGCGGATTCTTCTTTAATTAGCAGGTTTATCACCTTTTCCTGGCCCGGCAGGAACCGGTCGAAACCGAAATACTTAGATAAATAATCTTTAATCAATAGAAACCTCCTATATAAGATAAAATTTTTGAGACTAAGATTGAAGATAAAAGTCCATCGGTAGGAATCCGAATTATCCAAAACTCCTTACCGCACTATTATATTGTAAAAAAAAATCTTTTTCAAGCTTGCAGCGCGGCATTTTTTAAAAATTTGTTATTCTTGACTATTTTGGGATTTTGGGGTATTGTTATATCTCTTGTAAAAAAACAAGGAGGTGATTTAGATGCTTTCGATACGTGGTGTTTATGATGGCAAGAAGATAAAGCCTTTAGAGAAATTTAACGTTCCGCCCAATGTAGAAGTTATTATTACTTTTGTCGATAAAACTCCGGCGGACCATCCCATCGATGATAAGACAAAGGGCTTGCTCGAACTGAGCGGCACCTGGGAAGACGACAGGTCTGCCGAGGAAATTATTAGAACGATCCGGGATTAAAATATCGACACGAATTGAAAACATGAATAATATATTAGAATATAAAGGCTATAGGGCCCGGGTTGATTTTTCCGCCGAAGGCAGGATATTTCATGGGAAAATAGAATTTATTAATGATCTGGTTACTTTCGAAGCAACTACTGTGGAAGAATTGGAAAAAGAGTTTCAAGCCGCGGTGGATGATTACCTGGAAACTTGTGAAAAATTGGACATTAAACAGCAAAAATCTTTTAAGGGAACGTTAAATGTGAGAATTGCCCCGGACCTGCATAAAACGTCCGCCTTTGGCTACGGGGGCTAAAAACAGCCGGGGATTTTTTCATTGCAATACTTGCATTGACTGCCGCTCATGCCCGGCACAGTTACCCGGTAACGCAGCCGTTCGATCAAAAGTTTCTTGCATTTGGGACAATAGGTGTTCTCGGCATCAGAAACCAAATTCCCAATATACACGAACTTGAGACCGTTATCCACAGCTATTTGCCGGCAGCGGTGCAGGGTATCGGGGGGCGTGGGCGGAATGTTCTTTAACATAAAAGTGGGGAAATAGCGGGAAAAATGAAGCGGCACATCCGGCCCTAATTCTTTGACAATCCACTTCGTCATGGCTTCGATCTCCTGCTTGCTGTCATTCAAAGTAGGAATAATCAAATCAACGATCTCAAACCAGACTCCTTCGTCTTTTAATACTTTCAGGGTATCTAACACAGGCTGCAATTTTCCGGCGCACATATCTTTATAAAATTTCTCGGTGAAAGCTTTTAAGTCGATTTTAACTGCCCCTAAATACTTGCACAACTCACGCATGGGCTTCTCTTTGATATAACCGTTAGAAATCATCACATTCGGAACGCCCTCTTTTTTACCCTGTATGGCACCGGCTAACATATACTCGAAAAAAACCACCGGCTCAGTATAGGTATGAGCCACGGTTTTGCAGTTCCGGGCTTTCGCCAGACGAACCAGTTCAGCGGGGAAAAGCTCGAAAGATCGCACCTGCTCGGGCCGCTTCTGGGAGATTTCCCAGTTCTGGCAAAAACGGCAGACAAAATTACACCCAACCGTGGCCACCGAAAGAGCAGTGGTTGTCGGATAATAATGGAACAGGGGTTTCTTCTCTATAGGATCGATATTAGCGGAACAAAGATTTCCGTAAACCAGCGTATAATAAATACCGCCGCGGTTCTCCCTAACCCCGCAGGTGCCTCTTTCCAGGTCGGCCACGCGGCACTCCTGGGGACAGAGTTGGCATTTTATTTTTTTTTCGCCTAATTTTTCGTAGTACTTCGCTTCCCTGACGTATTTTTCTTCCAAAGGCGCTCCGTCCAACCCCAATGAAAATAAGGGCAGGCTACAGGCTGCGCTCGCTCCGGCGGCAGTCTTCATAAATGCCCGCCGCGTTAGTTTGTTTTTTGTGTTTATCATTTTTTTTATCATATATATTGCCTCCGGCGGCCCTGCCGG
>JAGLSW010001084.1 GCA_023135565.1 Candidatus Aminicenantota bacterium
TGCCCCTGACCCAGAGCAATAAAATTGACCGCAAAAGATTGCCTGAACCGGGACATCACCGCCCTCAATTAGAAGCTGCTTATGTCGCCCCCGGGAACAGCCTGGAGAATGATATTGCCGCCATCTGGAAAGACGTTCTTAAATTGGATAAGGTCGGCATAAACGATAATTTTTTTGATTTAGGCGGCACATCTTTCGACATTCTGAAAGCAGCAGATGGTTTGCAGGAGATATTAGGCAGTGAAGTTCCCATTGTCAACCTGTTCCGGTATCCAACGGTTAGTGCCCTGACTGCCTATTTAAACCAACCGGAGCAGGGCGGAGAGCCGGTCAAAACTATAAGGAAACGAAAGTTCCTGCCGCCGTCGTCACAGGTCGCTGTTATCGGTATGGCCGGTAGATTCCCCGGGGCGAAAAATATATCCGAATTCTGGGGAAATTTAAAAAAAGGCGTCGAATCCATCTCTTTTTTCACACCTGAAGAGTTGGAGAGCCGGGGAGTGGATCCGCGATTGGCCCGGGACCCCGCTTATGTGGGCGCTTTTGGCGTACTTGACGGGATAGAGTATTTTGACGCCCATTTCTTCAGCTACGTCCCGGCCGAAGCACAGATGATGGACCCGCAGATGCGCTTGCTGCATGAATGCTGCTGGGAAGCCTTAGAAAATGCCGGTTATAATGCCGATTCGTATGATGGTTTAATCGGGCTGTATGCCGGGAACGCACCCAATCATTACTGGGTAGCCCTCACTTACTTGAACCGGCTGGACGGTATCGACACCGGGTTTTTAAACAGTAATTACAGCACGAAAGTATCTTATAAATTGAATTTAAGCGGGCCGAGTTTTATGGTACAGGCTGCCTGTTCCACGTCCCTGCTTGCCGTTCACGTGGCCTGCCGCAGTCTTGTGGATGGCGAGTGCGATATGGCTTTAGCCGGTGGTGTTTCGGTATCTCTTCCCGATAAAGAAGGCTATCTTTACCGGGAAGGTATGATCCTATCGCCTGACGGTCACTGCCGCGTTTTCGATGCCGAAGCAGGAGGAATGGTTTTTGGAAACGGCGCAGGCATCGTTGTGTTGAAACGTCTCGAAGACGCCGTCGCCGGAGGTGATACCATCCGTGCCGTTATTAAAGGGTCCGCGGTTAATAATGACGGCAGCAAGAAAGTGGGGGTGACCGCGCCCAGCGTGGAGGGTCAGGCGGAGGTAATCCGCGCTGCCCATGAACTGGCGCAGGTAGAGCCGGAAAGCATTACCTATGTCGAAACTCATG
>JAGLSW010001085.1 GCA_023135565.1 Candidatus Aminicenantota bacterium
GAACAAAACTTTTGTTTAAAAAAGCGAAAAGCCCCCTACAAAAGCTTTGAATTTTTCTTTCCCCAAAACTGAACACTTACAAAAACAACACCTCAAAAGTAGCATTCACCTCCCTGTACGTGCTATAATTGTCGCGGAGGTAAACATGGCATCCGGGGTCATCAGGATTCTCTTTTTGGCGGATACCCATTTGGGATTCGACCTGCCTTTCAAGCCGCGCATCGAACAGAGAAGAAGGGGACCCGATTTTTTCGCCAATTTTGAAAAAGCGCTGGAACCGGCCTTAAAGGGCGAAGTGGACGCCGTGGTGCACGGCGGCGACCTGCTCTACCGCAGCAAAGTACCCGCTGCACTGGTCAATATGGCATTTGAGCCGCTTAAAAAAGTGGCGGATCGCGGCGTTCCCATCTACTTAGTGCCCGGCAACCATGAGCGTTCGGCTATCCCTTTCCGCCTGCTGGCGGAACATCCCAACATTCATATTTTCCACCGGGCGTTTACTTTTATCCTGACGCTTCACGGTTTCACCCTGGCTATGAGCGGGTTTCCTTATGTTCGCGAAAATGTGAGAGAAAAATTCCCCGGCCTGTTGGCGCAAACCGGTTACCGAAAAATAAAAGCAGACTGCAACCTGCTCTGTATGCATCACTGTGTGGAAGGAGCCGCGGTGGGAGAGCATAATTTCGTATTCCGGGGCCAAGATTTCGTAGTCGGGTTAGCGGAAATCCCGGCTGCTTTTGCCGCGGTATTATCCGGTCATATTCACCGTTTCCAGGTGGTGACAAAAGATTTGCCGGGCAGGACTATCCTTGTGCCGGTATTTTATCCCGGCGCCATCGAGAGAACTTCTTTTGCCGAAAAAAACGAAAAGAAAGGTTATCTTACTTTGGAAATAGCGACTTCCGGCCCGGATAAGGGTTCTCTCCGGGGTTGGCAGTTCCACCAGCTCCCGGCCAGACCGATGCGGGAAATTATTTTGCCTGCCGCCGGGAAAACCGGGGCAGAATTAGAATCCGGCATAAAAAATATCCTGGAAAAATTGCCTGCCGACAGTATCGTCAAGCTCAAGATTATAGATAAAGTAGAGGAAGAGGCGCTGCCTGTGCTGCGGGCGGCTTCGCTTCGTTCTATTGCCCCGCCTACCATGAATGTCTCGGTAGCAGTCCCGTCTTTATACAATAAAAACAGGAATTGAATAAAAAAGTTTTTTTATCTAACGCCGGAGTTGATAAATCACGCAAAATATATTACAATGTATACAGGAGCTTACAATGAAAGAAGTGATGACTATCAGGCTCGATAGTGAAACAAAAAATAAACTTGAAGAATTGGCTAAAGCAACAGCGCGGTCAAAGTCTTATCTTGCCACTGAAGCGATTCGTGATTATATCCAAATAAACGAATGGCAAATCCGGGCGATCCGGGAAGGCATCCGCCAGGCCGATGCCGGTGAATTGATACCTCATGAAGAAATAGTTGAAAAATGGGAGAAATTTCAATAAAAGGGGTAATTTTTTCTAAAAAAGACTCCGCTGGAAAACCTTGTTTTCTACGGGAGAGATATTCTCAAGATACTGTTCCCAGGTCTCCCGGGTAATCTCAGTATCAAATCCGGGAAGAGAACGGGCAGCACTTTTTTTTATTTCGTCAAAAGAGATACTTGCCGCGATTTTGTTCAAGTCGATCCTCATCCACTATTTTTACAATCCCCTCTACGTCGCCAGCCAAGTCCACTTTCCGCTGGTATTGCAATCGCCACTGCAAAGCATTTGGTATGATTAAATATCCCAATCCGGGAGGATTTTTTAAAATTTCTTCCGCGATCTTATTTAGCACGGTTTCATCACCCGGGACGTTCCTATCCATCAAGTATGCGATTATATCATCGGAGTTGGCATCATTCTCGATCATCCGGAGAATCGCTTTTGTCGTTTGATAATCAGCCGTCCTTTCTTTATAAATAAATGAACAACTTTTAAAATCCAGTTTTGCCGACTGTGTCGCAGCATTATCGGTCTTCTCATAAACAAAAAGCAGTAAATTATATCCCAGGCCATAGATTTTTTGTCTTGCGTTTTTAAAAGGGCAAGAAGATTGAGGCTGTACTATTGAAGTTACCTTTAAATCGGTATTTATTTCTTCTCCGGGAAAATCGATTCCCCTGGCTGATGAGCCGATAGTATATTCGTATTTTTTCCCCAATAATTCTTGAAATTTGTGCTCGATGTAGGTGCCGACAGCTTTACCATCGGTTACGCCAAATAAATCCTTGTTCTGAAATTTCGATTCTTTAAGGCAAAAGAATCTTGCTTCTTTAATCAATTTCTCAACAGTCAGTTTTTCTTTCATAGACCTATAATAAAACATCGCCCGGTAAATTTCAATAGGATAATCTAAAATTTCCAAAATCATCGACAGTTGACAAAAGAAAACAATAATACTATATTATTGTATTGCTGCCGAACAAAGAGCGAACGAATGCCTGAACAGAACCAAAACAAAAAAATTCGTAAGATCATTCATGTGGATATGGACGCTTTCTACGCCTCCGTAGAACAAAGAGACGCGCCCCATCTCAAAGGAAAACCGGTTATCGTAGGCGGCCCGCCCAACAGCCGCGGCGTGGTGGCGGCCTGCTCCTACGAAGCTCGCAAATACGGCATCCATTCCGCCATGCCTTCCAGCAGGGCCTACCGGTTGTGCCCCCAGGCGGTTTTCTTGAAAGCCCGCTTCGATGTGTACCGGGATGTTTCGCGGCAAATTCGGCAGATTTTCCACCAATATACGGACCTAATCGAGCCGCTCTCTTTAGACGAGGCCTACTTAGATGTTACCGAAAATAAAAAAGGGATACGATACGCCGCGGATATTGCCCGCGAAATTCTAAAACAAATCCACCGGGAAACGAACCTTACTGCTTCCGCCGGGGTCTCTTTTAACAAATTCCTGGCAAAAGTAGCTTCCGATTATAATAAACCCAACGGTATGACTGTGATAACCCCCAAAATGGCGGCTCAATTTATAGACAGGCTGCCTATCCGCAAGTTCCACGGCGTGGGCAAAGTCACGGAACAAAAGATGCTGGGCTTAGGTATTAAAACCGGGGCCGACCTGAAAAAATTCTCAAAAGAAGAACTGCTGAATCTTTTCGGCAAGGTGGGGAACTACTATTACAACATTGCCCACGCCCTGGACGACCGACCGGTGAACCCGACCCGGGAGAGAAAATCCATGGGCCAGGAACGGACGTTCAGCAGGGATATCGACGACCGGGAAGAGATGCTCGAATTTTTAGAGCAGATGGCCGGGAATATCGAAGGCTATCTAAAAAAACACGATCTTTTAGGCCGTACTGTTACTTTAAAAGTAAAATACTATGATTTCAAGAGCATTACCCGCAGTTTTACCCCCGGCGAGCCGCTGCGTCAGGCAGCGGAAATAATGAAATACGTGGAAAGGCTTTTACAAAGAACCGCAGCCGGGGAAAAAAAGGTCAGGCTTTTGGGTATTTCCATTTCCAATTTCACAACGGAAGAACATAACCGGCATTTAGCGTCAATCCCAGGAAGAAGAGAAAAGTAACTATTCAGTTCCGGAAAAATCTAAAACAGTCTTGCCTCCGGCGGCCCTGC
>JAGLSW010001086.1 GCA_023135565.1 Candidatus Aminicenantota bacterium
ATGCTTGGCTTGCGAAATTAATGCCAAATCCCCTATTTTTTTTACCCTACAAAAACGAAAAATGGTGGTTTTGTAGGGTAAGAACAATTTGGTAGGAAAGGTTACCTAATCGTCAAATCTTGCACATTTCTGGCAAGAGTTTTTTTTGCAAGCTTGGAAAGAGTTTATTATAGAGCGTTTACAGGCCAAAAAAATATTTCCAACTTTTAAAACTTTTTGGTTCCGGCTTGTCCGGGTTGTGGACAGGCCAAAAGAAGCATTCTGGGTGTTTTCTGAAAGACCATGCAGATGCATGTCTTCGATCATTCTGTGTCTTAACTTAGTCATGATGACCTCCTTTTAGATTTGATGATATGGTTATGCTACTAAAAAGAAGTCTTTTTATAAACTATTTTTTAGAATGGAGGTCGTTTGGGTTGCGACTTACCGCGAAGCGGTTTCGTCCAATCCGAAGATTCCGACTTATTCCGACGGTGACACTTTTTTTGTAATATCCCATAATCTCTCCGAAACCAGCTTAAATCAGCCACAGCATACCACAGATTTTTTACAAACGCAAACGATATGAAGAAATACAAAACAGCTATTCTTTATAAATCCTGATCTGCAAACGTCTGCTGATCTCCTTAAGTGCATTAAAAGAAATAACACTTAAATCGCCAATATTGGATTCTCCTGTATCGGTTAATCCCTTTTTTAGTGTCTGGATGGATTCTTCGCTGCCGATACGCCCAAGGGCCGCAGCCGCAGCACTTCTAACTGAACTACTTTTATCACTACTGACTGACTTTATGAGTTGGGGGATGGCTCTTTTGCTGCCGATCTGTACAAGGACCTCTGCTGCTATTCTGCGAACATCATCATTTTTATTGATAGTCAATATCTTTATAAGTTGTGTAGTTGCATTTTCGCCGCCGATCTTTCCTAAGGCCCTTACGGCACAACAGCACACAAGCCGTTCTTTGTCTATGCTGATTGTATTGATAAGTTGTGGAATGGCTTCTTCGCTACCGATATATCCAAGGGCCTCTGCTGCATCTTCGCGAACAAGATTGTTCTTTTCATCTTTGAGAATCTTTATGATTTTTGTGACGGATTTTGTGCTGCCGATCTGCCCAAGGGATATCGTAGCTTTCCTGCGAACATTTACAATTTTATCATTGGTGAGTTGGAAGAGATGTGGAACAGATTCTTCGCTGCCGATAAGCCCAAGGGCCACTGCTGCATTATAGCGCACGTGTTTGTCATTATCTTTGGTTAGCTGGTGAAGTTGCGGAATGGCTTCTTTACTACCGATACACCCAAGGGCCGCTGCTGCACTACTGCGAACGTAAATGTCTTTATCTTTAGTAAGTTTAAGAAGTTGTGGAACGGGTTCTTCGCTGCCGATCTGTCCCAGGGCATATGCTGCAATACATCGAACGTCATTAAGTTTTGAGTTGGTAATTAAATGGATTAGTTTTTGTATGGATTTTTCACTACCGATCTGTCCCAGAGCCTCTGCGGCACAATACCTCACGTCACTGATTTCAGCGTCAGTAAGCATATGGATAAGTTGGGAAATAGCTTTCTCACTGCCGATTTTTCCCAGGGCATCCGCGGCACTCCGGCGCACGACACTGTCTTCATCACTACTAATTGAATGTATAAGTTGGGGAATCGCATTTTCACTGCCGATATGTCCCAGGGCAGAGGCGGCACTACTGCGGACGTCACTGTATTTATCGCTCCTGAGTAACTCAACGAGTTGAGGGATGGCTTTTTCGCTTCCTGACCTTCCAAGCATAGTGCTTATGCGTTTGCGCAAGTAGCCATCTTTATCGTCTCTAAGTGCTTTTATAAGATGTGGGATAGCCTCTTCAAAGTCGATACGACACAGTGAATCTGCTGCATTCACGCGAATACCGTCGTCCTTATTACCTGTGAGTATCTTTATTAGCGGGGGAATAGCCTTTTTGCTGCCGGTACGACCAAGGAACGATGTTGTAGCATGTACAACCATACGATCCTTATCTTTCAATTTATTAGTTAGATAACCGATAAATTTTTCAGGTTTAAGATAGACCAATATCGCAAATGCTTCTGACCACAAAGATTCAAATTCTGATCTTTTATAAATTTTTAGTAGTTCTTGATATAGTTCATCCTTTAGACCGGGGGCGGGAAATACTGCATCAGCGGCGCATCTGCCGCTCAGCATCAGGTTACTGTAAAAGATGTCTTCTTTTACTTCTTCCCGGATGCGCCGCACTAGGGGGCTGGCATCCGATTTTGTACCGGCATAAAGCAGGATGGGTTCTTCCCACCATGGTTTGTCTATGTTTGAAATGATAACGCCGATACCGTCTTCATGTTCCTTCAGTTCAAGAGCGGTAAAATACTCCTGGAAAGAAAGATGAAGAAAATCATAGGTACCCCTGGCGACCTGCCGCAGCAGGAAACTTCGCTGCCATATCTCTTCTAAGAAAGGTCCGGCTTCATCATTCTCCAGCCCTAATCGAGGCGCATACTGCCTGATTTTTTCAAGTAATTTATCCTCAGATATTGTGCGCCTGTTAAGGCTGTGGTTTTCAAAGGCAATCGTTCTTAAGAAAAATTCTTTCTTCTCATGTGAGAATCTATTTTCTATATTTCTACGTTGGTCCCATTTACTTAAAAGCACATCAACCGCTCTCCGGTACAGGGCCGCCCGTTTTTTGGGCAGTTTTTTGTCCTCACCGTAGATAACAGCGATAATGGCAATCATCAGCGGGTTTCGTGCCAATTTTTTTATGTTTTCGTTTTCTTTGACAGCTTTTAACATGGAAACGGCTTTGCCCAGATCACGTTCACCAAACCAGTTATTTATAAACTGCTCCGTCTGGGTGTCGTCAAACTCCATCAATTCAAGCCGTGTAAACCCGTTCAACTCATCGTGGTAACCGGCGGTCCTGGAGGTAACCATTACCCCAGACCAAGGATACAACTTTATGAACCGTTCGATCTCACGTGATGCCCGATACTGGTTTTCATATGTGGCAAGTTCGTCGAACCCATCAAGAAGCAGCAGGCATTTACCCAACCGAAGGTCTTTTTCCACGAAATCATTTGCCTCCGGGAAACAGTATTTTTCAAAAACATGGTCGATGTACTCACGCAAAGATTTGCCGGAATGGATAAATTCTCGAAGCGTTACAGGAATCGGCACTGTTACCCTTTCCTGTTTTTGGATATTTTCAAGGCAGTACTTTAACGCAAGGTGTTTTAGCAGAGTGGTTTTACCGGCACCCGGTGCACCCACAACCACCATCTTTTGATAATCCTTTAACGCCTTATAAACATCCATAACACGTTCGATGGGACGAAGGGTTTCTTTTTCCCGCTCTTTCTTTTCAATAATTTCGGGAGAAAAGATTTTGTTTTCTTCCGCAGGATCGATCACAGGTAGTTCCCGGCGGTCACCTTTTGTATCAACGAGTTTTAAAGAGACGTAAATGCGTTCAAGCGGCACACCCTTACGCTGGCCGATTGCCAATACGTCCCGGATGGTCTGGAAGTCATCTTTCATGGCTGTAAAGAATTTATTGAAACACTCGATTTCTATAAAGAAATATTTGGGCATATGTTCGTCCAGAAAATCGACTATTTTATTCCCGTCGAAGAACGTTATCGGACTATTTATGAGTGAGGTATTAATTTCTCCCTGTATGCTTTCAATTGCATCACTTGTGATCTCCCCGGCTGTGAAAACGAAACAACGCAAGATTACTATGTCCTTAAGACTGTATTTATCTGTTCGAGGTGCTTTAAGAGCCTGGCGAACTTGGTTCAAAACCGTCATGGCCCCTCCAGGGCTGGACGCAGAACCGGTTATATTGTCTTTTTTTAACACCACGCCAGTATATTCCTTTTCTCCAAAGGGGCCGGGGGTGTTAAAGAGAATATCAATGCCCTTTTCTAAATGTCCATGATTATCGATCACGTCTGAAAACTTCATTTTTTTAAAAAGGGGAATTAAAACTTTTTTCCTTAGTTTATCTTCGCTGAGTTTTCTAAGCGTTTTTAGTTTTTCTTCTTTTTCCATAATTGTTTTCCTGCTATCGAAATTTACAACAAAAAAGTCCCTGTGTCAAGTTTTTGGTTTTTTTAAATTACCCGGGGCCCGCTTAAAACTCATATATTTTTTTTAATGGCCTGAGAATTGACTCTGATATGAGATATGCGGGCCAGCGTCAAATACGGCAGACATTTTGCTTTAACTGGCCGCAGGGTATCTTCATTATTTTAAACACACACTATATATGGGGAAAAATCATGTTTTTTGAGGATAATCTGGCCGTAGTGTGCCGGAACTCAGGACGCGCTTATAGAGAGCATAATGAATTTTAATTTGGTTAACATAATGATTTAGAGTTTTTGCGACGCGAAGCCGTCGCCAATACCGGATTGGACGAAACCGCGGATTGTTAATATGGGAATTTCCCCTCAATTCAGAGTTTTCTTATAGAGAAAGTAAAGAGAAAATAGTATAAATTTGACATAAAAAGCACATGGATTGACTGATCGTCAGGAAGCGATTAAGACCTGATGTACCGATAAAATGAAGAAATGACAGCGAAATATGACAGAATCGCTTTTTGAATAGACGGGTGGGCTGAAAAAAACTAAACCTAAACGTCATATTTAATTTAAATAGAAAACCTGTCATGGTGGCGCCCTCTCATTTAAAAGCATCAGGTTGCGTGGAATTTTCAAAATCTCAATCATATGCCCTTTTTTACAGACAGGACATACGCGATATTCTTTCGATTTAAGTATCCCGGATTTAATTTCATATTCATCGCTCAATTTAGATTTCAGGAACCACTTCACCCGCATAAGGTTGATGCTGTTTGCCGGATGCAGCAAACCATAATACCTGACCTTATGGAACCCTCCAGAAAGAACGTGCTGGAGAAAACGGCGAATAAACTCCATGGCATCAAGGGTCATTTTCTTTGTTCGGTAAGTTTTTGAATGGGTGTATTTGAATGTAACATGACCGTTCTTCTCTGAAAGAATACGATAATTTGAAATAGCTATGCGATGCACATATCTTCCTAAGTAATCAAGAACCTTTCCAGCACCGTTGAAACAGGGTTTGCTGTAAACAACCCATCTATCTTTCCATATAGATGAAGGCAGTTGCTCTATAGGCATTATGCCCTTTAGAAGCTTGATAAACCGGGCACGGAAAATTTTTGAAAGCGCATGTACAGGGACTAAATATTTTTTCCGGGAGGGGAGCCACTCAGAGTGATCGGGAGAGAGTGCGCCACCGGGAACAAGGCAGTGCACATGAGGGTGGTAAACCATAGTTCTTGTCCAGGTATGGAGAACAGAGATAAACCCGACCTTACCGCCAACATAATGTGGGTCGGCAGCAAGTTTCATTAGAGAATACGCCGCGGCTTTGAAGAGAATTCCCAGCAGTTCGTTGGGACTCTTACGAACCACATAGCGCAGCGGCTCCGGGATGGTAAAAACCACATGAAAGTAAGTTACCGGGAGGAGTCCTTTTTTTCGTCTCTCAAGCCACTTTTTTGTTTTGCTGCCACTGCATTTAGGGCAATTGCGGCTGCAGCAAGAATGATAGAAAAAGTGTTCATGTCCACAATCACAACATTTTTCGACATGCCCACCAAACGCTTCGGTGCGGCACAGGGCAATATCTCGGATGGCACGCCTGTGAGCAGGAAGAATCCGGTCCCCAAAGCGCTGGATATAAATGGGGCCGTACTTACGGAAAATCTCGGCTAATTCAACCAAAGCAGCTATAACTGTATCATTATTTTATTGAGAGCATTACCGAGAGCGGTAAGGCTTATTTGTGTTATCTGAGTATACCTGTTTGTAGTCTGTATACTTTTATGACCGAGTAATAACTGGATTAATTTGATACTTACCCCTGACTCAAGCAGATGAGTGGCATAAGAATGCCTTAAGGAGTGAGGATAGGCTTGTTTGTTAATTCCGGCCTTTTTGAGAACTTGTTTTACTAATCGTTGAACACTTCTTGTGTGAATCGGTTTTTCAGTTCTTGAGGAAAGGAAAAGCCAGTGTTCAGGATTATGTTCACGGATATACTGCTCGAGAAATTTATGGGGTTGGTCAGGAATGGGTACATAACGGATTTTGTTCCCTTTTCCTCTAACACGTATTTGTTTTCGTTCCATATCAACATCACCAATTGTTAGATGAACACCTTCCGACAACCGTAAACCACAGCAATACAGTAGAATAAAACACATTCTGAAAATTGGGCTTTTTATTTCATCTATCATCGCCTTAATCTCTTTGATGTTAAGAATAACCGGTAACTGATATTTTTTCCGCGGCTTTACAATATCGAAAATACGCCATTTTCTCCCCAGCGTCTTTTCATAGAAAAACTTGATACCATAGTAGTAAGTCGCTATTGTAGCCCTGGATGATTTCTTTTCATCCATAAGATATAGAAAGAACTGCCTGATTTCATGCTCAGTGATTTTATCAGGGGATCGCCAATAGTGTTTGGCAAGAATCGTGACGGACATGAGATAACTATCCTGGGTGTTTTCTGAAAGACCATGCAGATGCATGTCTTCGATCATTCTGTGTCTTAACTTAGTCATGATGACCTCCTTTTAGATTTGATGATATGGTTATACTACTAAAAAGAAGTCTTTTTATAAATTATTTTTTAGAATGGAGGTCGTTTGGGTTGCGACTTACCGCGCAGCGGTTTCGTCCAATCTCCGCATGACGACAAATGCCTTTGCCGCCGGTGAGGAGGCCGGTTCATTCATTGACCATGCTATCTCATTCATTCACCATGCGGGGTCAATGAGTCACTATAGCAAATCAATGACCGGACAGCCTAAGTCAATCAGTGAATACACCACCTCACCAAATGAGGAAATTCCAGTCAATGAATACGGGGGCGGAAACAGTTCCAGCTTTCAGCCCCAGCAGGAATCCCGTCGAACACTACCGGTCCGGCGCTCCGACTCACCTCGATAACTTATCCCCCATTCCTGACGATCTGCCAGAAATCCCTGGGGCTGACAATCGGTATCGAATCGAATTCCTCTAATACCAAAAGATCCTTGTCCCCACTGATTATATAATCAACGTTTTCACTTTGCGCCAGGGCGAGAATTTCATCGTCATCTTTATCCCGGCAAATATTTTCTTCTAACTTCTCATAAAAACATACTTCACAAAATTCCCGCAAATATGAAGTGATCTTTTCCACCTTTTGGACAGGCATCTTGAACCGCTCATGAAGAATCCTGTATACTTCGTGAAGGATGTGTTCACTCATTATGATATTGTAACTGCCGATACACATCTCGAAAAGTGAATGACATAGCCCCCTACCGGAAAAGGCAGCAATAATGACATTGCTGACCAGGACAACTTTCATGAAATTTCCCTAAAAATGTCCTCGTCGGTAAGTATCCCCTGGGCTTCCGCAAAAGGTAAAACCATATTGCGAAGCTTCCTGAAACGTTGAATCGTTATGTATTTTCGTAATGATTCCCTGACCAGGTCACTTAACGGTTTCTTTTGTTCTTTACTGATCTGCTGCAATTCTTGCCTCATGCTGTCCGGGATTCTTATTGTGAGCGTCTGATTCACACAACCTCCTGCGTAATACATTGTAACGCGATTCCACTATTTTGTCAACTTTAAAAAGAAAAATCTTCCGGGTCTATATATTTTTCTAACTTGCGGCGAAAACAATCAATGAATTCGCCAGATCAAAAATTCAACCGCGCCTTCGGCGACCAGGGGGCGTTTT
>JAGLSW010001087.1 GCA_023135565.1 Candidatus Aminicenantota bacterium
AAACTTCTTATTATTTAGAATCAAAGGCGCTCACACGCTGCTCTTGCGGCGGAGCCGCTCATAGCCCCCCCACGCACGTGGGGTAAATAAAATGACAACAAAAACAAGCAGACGTGATTTTTTGGGAAAAGTAGGAAAAGGTGTGTTTGCCTTAGGCGCCGCCCATTTGTGCCGGAGTTGGGCTGCCGGAACCCCTGGTAAAAAGCCGAATGTACTAACCATCGTGGTTGATGATCTTAGAACGGAATTAGGCTGCTATGGCGCGGCGCATATAAAATCCCCCAACATAGACCGCCTGGCATCCGGCGGATTATTGTTTAGTAAAGCCTACGTCCAGCAAGCGATCTGTGCCGCGTCGCGGGCAAGTTTTCTTACCGGCTGCCGGCCCGACACCACCGGCGTTGATTTCCCTTATACCAAATGGTTCAGGAATGAGTTTTTGAAGTCGCACCCCGACATCCAGACCTATTTTCACAAGCATGGGTATTACACCGCCACCTGTGGAAAAATCCACCACGGTCATTATGATCCAGCCTGTTCCGAACCTCATTATTACACTAAAATGCCGAAGTGGATGGGAGAAAACTATCAGCCCGACGGCCCCAAACCCTGCGTGGAATTTCTCGACAAACCCGACGGAACATATATGGATGGGGATTTAACAAATATGGCTCTAAAGTGGCTGCAAAAAGCCTCCGGGAAGAAGGAACCGTTTTTTTTGGCAGTAGGGTACAGGAAACCCCATTTACCTTTTGTTTGTCCCCAAAAATATGCCGGCTTGTACAAACGTGAAAAGATCGAACTGTCGCCTGTACCGCAGTTCCCGGAGAATTCTCCTGCTTATTCCCATCACGGTGTTAGACACCGGGACAAGAACGGTAATTGGGTGTTGACGGGAAAATCGGCTATCTTTAATAAACGTTATACTCAAAATCCAGGTGGGCTTACAGCGGATTACCGGCGCGAACTCAAACATGGTTACTATGCCTGTGTCAGTTTCATAGACGCGCAGGTCGGCAGGCTTATGGATGCCTTAAAAAAGCTGGGTCTGTGGGACAATACGATTATTTTGCTGTGGTCTGATCATGGTTATCATTTAGGCGACCATAATTGGTGGACAAAAGGGAATAATTGCGAATTCGATACCCGGACGCCCCTAATAATCCGCGTCCCCGGGCAGAAAAACGGCGGGCAAAAAACGAGCGCCCTAATTGAAACCGTAGATATTTTTCCTACGCTGCTCGATGCCTGTGGGTTCCCGGTACCTGACTACATGGAAGGAACCGGATTTATGCCGTTAGTGGAGAAACCGAGGCGGCAGTGGAAAAAGGCGGCTTTCAGTCAATACCCGCGGGGCCGCAGGGGGAGCGGCGGATATAAAGAAGGTTATACCGTGCGCACCCGGAACTACCGTTATACAGAGTGGCGCAAGAATAACGGGAAAGTCCTGGCCCGCGAGTTTTACGACCATATAAAAGATCCTTTAGAATCAAAAAATGTGATCGCCATGAAGGAGTACCGGGAGCTCATCGGGGAGCACAAGAAAATCCTGGATGAAGGCTGGAAAAAGGCGCTGCCGCCCGGTGTAGTTAATAAATCGAATAACCCCCCGGGAGATGACAGCGAGTATTTCATAGAATATCTAAAAAAGAAAGCCCGCGGGGGTGCGGCGCACCCAGCCGATAAACCGCTTCGCGGCAAAAACAGGGACAGTCAAGCGTGATGCGAGCCTCACCCGGAAACAACGAAATTAACAAACCCCACTCGCGTGGGGAAGCGTTGA
>JAGLSW010001088.1 GCA_023135565.1 Candidatus Aminicenantota bacterium
TGTTACTCAAATCTTTAAGACTTAAGGGGTTTCAGGCGATATAACATCCGGTAAATTAGATACTATACAGGTTGTAATGAGCTATTAAGGCCACTCAAGAGCCTTAATAACACACAATCCGCCAAAACAAATAAGTAGCTTCACGATTAAAGAGAAAAACCACAAATCAGGTATTTTATCTCTTAAGATTTTGGCCTCTATCTGTAATAGGATCGGTTGTAGTAACACTATGGAAACCACGTTACAACAACTTACAAGTGATGCTCTTGCGCTCCCTGTTCAAGACCGGGCAAAGCTGGCGCATACACTCATCTCCAGTATCGACGAAAAGAGCGAAACCGATGTGTCCTCAGCCTGGGATGCGGAGTTAAAAAAACGTGTCCGGGAAATCCGGGAAGGCAAGGTGCGGGGTGTCCCGGCGGAAGAGGTTTTTGTTAGGCTTGAGAAAAAATATCATTGCCGCGACGGGGGTTATTAGTTATTCCTGTAAAAAATAATCGGTTTTTAAGGTAGTCATGACTTTATAAAAAGGTTCAGGCCAATAATAGTCAGAAGAAACCCCTCCTCCTCGGCCAATGTTAATCATATTATATATCTCACTGAAATTAGGTGCGAACAAGGCATGAACTCCTATAAATATGCCCTTATACTTCGGGTGAATCCAAACAAGAGACCATTCAAGCGGCATCCCATCATTCCTTCCATGACGATTATGGTTTGTTAAATATGCAGAATATGCCCCATCCGGCTCGAATAATCCTGAACCGCTCCCTGTTATTCCTGATTCCGATGAGAGAATCGGACTTTTTTCCATATAATGCTTCCAAAGTCCATTCACGACATCGTAGGGAGAAGAATTATAGACATCAATCCAGTTAATATTATTTTTCTTTTGGGCCAAGATGAGTGCAGAAAATTTATTCTTTGTTATATGGTCGAGTTCTGAATCTGAAATTTTTGAAATTTTAACCTCAATTAGAGATTTGCCATCGGTGAAGATAACGGTTACATTTCCTTCGTCTTCGGTGTCTAAACAGATACCCCAACCGGGAGGGATTTCAATAGATATTTTTTGGTTGTGGTACACATCTTGTTTTCCGGTTGAATCACAATTCCCTGTTTTTTGAGGGAAATCGTTTATAATACAAAGGATTTTATGTAACTCTTTTAGCCCGAATCCAATTTCGTTTCCCGGTTTTCTTTTTATTGACCTTGTATAATCATCAACTGCGATCTGAGAGCCAATATCTGAGATTGCTTTCCGAACTTCTTTTGCTTCCGGGCCTTCATGTCTTAATTTCCGCAAATCTTCATATTGACGTTCCCAAATAATAGCTGCCAATTTGTCGGTTGCTCTAACTGTTTCATTCTCTAAAAGAGAAGTTGTTATGTAGTAAATAGGAATTATTCGACCTTCACGACCAGCCTTTCTATTATTTGCTAAGAAAGTTTCCAATTCTTTTCGACATTCTTTACTTTTAAAGAACGAGGGCGTAATAATAGGAATAAAGTAAGTAGAACCTTTTAATGCGTTATCGCGACGTTCCTCCCACTTATCACCACCACGGAGATCATTTTTATCGAAAAATATCAGGAACTTTTCACCTGTTTTTGCTTTAACTTCACCACTCAGCTTCTTACAGAATTTGGTTATAAATCCGTTATCATGCTCATCGTCGGAATGAGTATAACTCATAAACGCCTTATATTCATTTTTCTTTTCACTCATTAGAAATTTCCTTTTTAGAAAACAATATTTTACATCATTTTTTTGCTGAAAACAACCTTGATTTACACCACACCTTACACCACACTTTTATATCCCATGAAAGATAGTGCGCCTGTAAACGCTCATACAATAAGCTTTTTGAGGTTTAGATACACCAGTCCTTTTTTATTTTACACCACACCTTACACCACACTTTATTTTTTTTTACGACTCCGATCCGCTCGAAAGGCTATTGACCAGTAGCCGGATTTGTCAGTTCCTATCCGTTCTAAAAGTCCTATTTTTTTCAATTTTCGAATATTGTTGTTAATTGTTGTTGTTCCAATCCCGATAGATTTACTTAGTTGAGGATGAGTGATTTTATGATTAACATGAATCGCTCTCAAAATCACAACTTGATTCTCAGATAACTCTCCTTTCCATTTCTGAATCCAACTTTCAAAATCAACCGGACGGTAAAAAGTTACTATAAACATCCCACGGGTTAAAAATTCCGGCGCTGATAATCCTTCTTCTTTCATTATTTCATGCATTCTCGGTATCCCGGAGCCGATTTGCTCTACCATATGCAACCGCTGGAAGAGTCCGAAAATCAAGGGATTTCTTGACAAACTTCTTTTCCCGAATTCTTTTTAAGGTCAAACCGACCACTTCATTTCTATCATCTATTCCTACAATCAAAACACCACCGGCTGCATTAACAAACGCAGTTATTTCTTGTACAATATCTTTCGATATACTTTTTTTGAACTCTATATTGTAACCCTCACCTTGTTGTAATATTAGTTTTAATTCATCTTTAGTCATTTTTATAAGACAATACTTGGTGCGTTACCCCATGAGGACCCCGGCCAGGGTGGCGGTGAGAAGCGTCACTAACGATCCGCCGAAAACCGCTTTTAAGCCTAAAGAGGCGATGTCTTTCTTGCGGTGCGGAGCCATGGGCGCAATGCCTCCCAACTGGATGGCAATAGAAGAAAAATTGGCAAATCCACATAGGGCAAACGTGGCCATGGTAATACCTTTGGCGCTCATAGCCCCGGTTTTAATGACGTCGGCCAGGCCGATATAGGCCACGAATTCGTTCAACACCACTTTGGTGCCGAACAGGGAACCGAATTTCAAGGCATCCTCAGCCGGTACTCCGATGCCTATTGCCAGGTATTTAAGAATAACTCCTAATATAAGCTCCATGGAAAGTTTATTGCCGAATCTCGCCATCAGCCAGTCATTAATCCCGCCGATATTACCGATTTCACCCAACAAAAAATTAAGCAGGTAGATAAATGCAATAAAAACGATCAACATTGCGCCTACATTAAGAGCCAATTGCAAACCCTGTGAAGTGCCGTTGGCAGCAGCTTCGATCACATTAGAGGCATCCTTTTCCACATGGATTTTGACTGTGCCGAGGGTTTTAGGCGTATCGGTTTCAGGCTGTAGTATCTTGGCGATTACGATAGAAGCGGGAGCAGCCATCACACTGGCTGTCAGCAGGTGGACGGCGAATTTAAGCTGGGCTGCGCTCACAGATATGCCCTGGGCTGCAGCCATAGCGCCGCCCAACATCTGGATATAGCTGGCCATTACGCCTCCGGCTACGGTAGCCATTCCCCCTACCATGACAGTAAATAATTCCGACCTGGTCATAGTGCCGATATATGGACGCACTAAGATAGGGGCTTCTGTCTGGCCGATAAATATATTGGCCGTATTAGATAAAGATTCCGCTCCGCTGGTGCCTAACAAGCGGGCCATGATATAGGCCATGCCTTTCACGATCGCCTGCAGCACGCCTAAATAATACAACACGGCAGTAAGAGAAGCAAAAAAAATGATAGTAGGCAATACCTGGAAAGCAAAGAAAAATCCCAGGTTGCCGTCTTCCGCGGGAGGCAGGGCCAGGGAGCCGAAAACAAAAAACGATCCTTCCTTAATAAAGCCTAAAAGCGCTATCACAGCGCCTCCTGTCCAATTCACTATCCCTTTGGGCAGACCTAACACAAAAAACCAGATTTTTATGGGGTCGCCGAATATCATAAAAGCGATAAAAAGTACCTGTATCAAAATCCCCGGCACCACAAGAAACCAATTAATTTTACCTTTTTCCCTGGTCATCCAAAAAGCAAGTCCCGCCAGCATAAGGCCGCTCCAGTTCAGTATGTGAACCACGAATCCCAAAGAAGCAAAGCCTGTTTTTATGGTTTCACTGTGGATAATAAAAACAGCAAAGATCAATTGTATCGACAGCCCGATACCCACAAGCCGCCAATTCACCTTTTTTTTATTGCTGGAAAACAAAAAAGCGATACCGATGATAAGACCGATTCCTAATATACCTCGTAACAGCGTCATAATAGTCATTGATTACCTCTTTTATTTTTCTTGCCTTCGGCGAGCAGGGGCGCTTTTTGAAGAAACTGCCTCCTGCACCCCCGCAAAAACTTCTATCGAGCAAAATCGCGGCAAATTCTTTCGCAAATTAATCGATTTATTTTATTACAGTAATTACTCACTGTAAACTAATCACGAAAACTTCTTCTCCGTGGCTTCATAACAGTCCAACACCCGGCGCACGTAAGCCCTCTTCTCTAAATACGTACCGGGGTAAAAGCTGCGTTTGAACCCATAAGCCACAAAATTCCGCAGCTCTTTGGGCGTGATATCGAAAGCCTCTACTGCTTTCATGATCTCGTTGGTCACGGTGGTGGAAGAAACCGTGCGGTTATCGGTGCAAAAAGTAACCGACAGCCCCGCTTTCTTCATCTTGCCGAAAGAATGATCTTTTAAGTTTTTTATGTCCGGGATGGTCTGCATGTTCGATGTTAAACAGACTTCTAAAGTGATGCGCCGGTCGCCGATATATTGGGACAGGTTGTTTACATAAGCCTGTTTGTCGGTGATATCCCTATCCAAAATCATGTCGGCGCTGAAAAGATGCACCGCGTGACCGATGCGGTCCGCATGAAGCTCGGTGATGGCCTGGAATATACTCTCCGGCCCAAAAGACTCACCGGCATGAACCGTTTTCTTTAAGAAGTTCTTATGAGCTAAATGATAAGCAAAGCGGTGATCTTCCGCGGGGAAACCCCTCTCCTGCCCGGCCAGGTCGAAACCCACTACCGGGATACCGAAGCGGTCCCTGGCTTCTACCGAGGCTTTCACTAATTCCTGGGAGGCCAGCGAAAATATCCACTTCCGTTCGGAATGTTTGTGAACATCCAACAGGGCATCGAAAAATTCCGAAAAACCGTAGTCGAACATGCGCATGGCGCAAACGATAATCCCATAAGCGAAAGGAATCTCCTTTCCCGACTGTACTTTTTTGGAGGCATTGAATTCATTCCCGGCCTCTTCTAAGCCCCGGTTAACTGCTTTCAGCACACTGGAAATGGCCATGTGTTTATGTTGGTGCAGTTGGGGGGCAAAGCGCACTTCGATGTAACGCACCCCTTCTTCTAAGTTATCTACAGCCAGTTCATAGGCCACTCGCTCTAAAGCGGATTCGGTTTGCAGTACCTTGCCGGTGTAAGCGAAACACTGCAAATACTCGCCCAGGTTATTATACTTTTCTTTAAAAACCTGCTCTTTTAACTCTTTCTCCGTATAAGCGGGCAGCTCGACGTCGTTTTCCTTAGCCAGCGCAATCAGGGTGGATAACCGTATGGAACCGTCAAGGTGAAGATGCAGATCGGTTTTAGGTATTTTCCTGAGAAACTCTTTTGTTATTTTCATGGTTTTTCACTCCTTCGATTATTTTTTTTGCTGCCGGTTTGCTGGCGAAAATCTCCTCCCTGGTCAGGCCCTTAAGCTCATGGGGGAACACCAACCATGTGTCGGCTTCGTGGATATAATAATCGGGAACCCGGTCGGTTCTATTGTTACCCGGTTTGAAAAAAACAGTTGCGATGCGAATATCATGGGGTGTGTTTTTCCTGGCTTTTCTTTGCAGGGTATCGAGAACCGCTTTAACGCTTAACCCGGTATCATACACATCATCCACGATCAGGAGTGCGTCTTCGTGATCGATATTGTCGATTATATAATCGAGGCCATGAATCCTTATCTGTTTGCTGCGCCGGTCGATACCTGTGTAGGAGGAGGTGCGGATGGCTATATGGTCGGTTTCTATGCCGAAGTAATCCAATAGTTCCTGGACGGCAATGCCTACCGGCGTCCCTCCCCGCCATATGCCGACGATAAAATCGGGTTTGAAATCGCTGTCCATAATTTGTATAGCCAGTTTGAACGAATCTTCTAAAAGTTCCTGGGCATTAATAAATTTTTTCTTTAGCATTATCTTTTTCCTCGAAGCGGGCGCGTGCCCGCATCGGTGATGGTTTGTTTGATCATATTGACAACTACGCCGGTGGAAACGATGTTATGCCCTTCCGGGATAATTATGTCGGCGTACCTGCGGCTGGGTTGGACAAAAGCGATATGCATGGGCTTTACCGTATCCAGGTATTGAGCCACTACCGACTCCATGGTGCGGCCCCGTTCTTGCATATCGCGCTGCAGCCGCCTGATAAAACGAAGATCATTGTCTGTATTCACGAAAATACGCACATCCATCAGGTCTCGCAGCGTTTTCTCCACGAAGATCAAAATTCCGTCTGCGATTATGACCGGGGCAGGTTTTTTCTTGGCGCCTGTTTTTTTCCTGGAATGGACAGTAAAATCATATTCGGGCATTTCGATTTCCCGGCCGGCGATCAATTCTTCCAGGTGGAAAACAAGTAGTTTCGTTTCTAAGGCATCGGGATGGTCGAAGTTGATTTTTATTCTCTCTTCTAAGGAGAGGCCGCTGTTATCTTTATAATACGCATCGTGCTGCAGTGTGACTACATCTATACCGTTTAATCCTTTGATGATTTCTTTGATGATGGTGGTTTTACCGGAACCGCTTCCGCCTGCTACGCCTATCACCATGGGTTTTATTTTCGCCATATAGAAATGTATCACCTTTTGAAAAAAGAGTCAACCCCGGAGCAGCCCTGAGCCATGAACATTTAGCGTTCAGCATTCGGCCATCGGCAAAAGCAGCTTTCAGCCCCGGCAAACGGGCGTCGATCGTTCTATGCCAACACCTTCATGTTGTCATAAAGAAACTCAGGGGCTAAATCGGCTCCATTTACCCAGACGATAGTTTCTAAATCAGGGTCAACCCTAAAATCCCTAAAAACTTCCGGGTCTTTTAACGGAGCAAAAACTTCTCCCCAAAGTTCATCTTTTAAATCGACTTCGCCTTCAGCTCCATCATTAAAACGAAGCCAGATAACATAATCATGTAAATATTTTGCTTCTCTTACATGTAGAAACATCGTTTTACTCCAAAGGATCAATTCTCATTAGCTCTTTTCTCTCTTCCACTAATTTCCAATCAACCAATAATTCTTCCTGGTGTAACTTTCTCCATTCCTGGACCATTTTTCTTGCCCGATTCGACATATTTCCAGTTACCTTCCCACTCTTAATTTCAACAGATATCTCCTGGTCGCCATATTTGGCATGAAAATGCGGAGGCGCAATCTACGGGTAACCGTTGAAGCAGTTGGTTAACTTCATGTTTGATTGTTTGCATTTCCTGTTTTTTCATACCTTTAAATAATAAACGTAAAAATTCTATTTGTCAACCTGTTGGTCCAGGAATTCCCGCAAAAAAACTAAAACTGGGGTCAAACCTTGCCCCTGGCGGGGCATCATTCGGCAAAAGGGGCGTTCGCGAAATATTACAGGCTTGCCTGCGGCGGCGGACACCGCCACCTGGGAGATACTCCCGCAAGACCTCTCTTTATAGAATATAGAAGAATATCGAATCGGGTGTTGACAGGAAACAACAAACGATATATATTAAGACTTGAGGACAAAAAAATGAATATTAGAGTCGTGTTAGAACCCAGTGAAGATGGCGGCTATACTGTTATAGTGCCTTCTCTTCCCGGTTGTATCAGCGAAGGTGACACCAGGGAAGAAGCTTTAAACAATATCCGGGAAGCGATCGAACTTTACCTTGAACCGGTGGAAGACGATACGGTGTTTGTGGAAAAAGCCGAACAGTTGGAAATAGCCATATGAGTAAAGTTCCCAGCCTGGGTTATGAAAAGGTAATAAAGGCATTAAGACGGGATGGCTGGGTGGTTGTTCGCCAAAAAGGAAGCCATATCCGTTTACAAAAAAGAACCGCTGAGGAAACTCTGAAAAAGTGGGGGCGGTGCGTGCAAACGTGCAAATTTGTACGACTTCGGGATTAAAAAAGAATTCCTGATTTTACCTCCACGGCCCTTGATTATTCTTCCCCGATATGTTATAGATACTAAGTTAAATTTCGAGGTAAATTAAGGTAAATAACTATGGCCGATAAAGAAAAAGCTGGGGACAGACCAAAAGACGAACTCTCCCGCGAAGTCGAAGAACTGCGCCACGTACTGGCTAAACTGGTAGATTACGAAAAAGAAGAAAAACAACAACTGCAAAAAAAACTGGAAGAATCCGAGGAACGGTTCAAAGAAATCTTTGAACAACACTACGACGCCATCATCCTTTTAGACCCGAAAGATCTGGATTGCTACGATGCCAACCTGACCGCCGAAACCCTGTTCGGCTACAGCCAAAGAGAACTTAGAGAAGATTTTCCGCGCCTCTTTAAAAATGCGGAAGAACTGGAAACTTTTAAAAAAATCATTAGCAGCAGTGTGCGCAAAGATTTTTTAATCGGCCAATTCACTTTTGCAGCCAAAGGCGGCGCTGATATTACCTGCGGCGTTAAAGGAAAAACCATCAAAATTCGCAACCAGGATGTCCTTTACTGCTCTTTCCGCGACATCAAAGAAAAAATAGAAGCCGAAGAAAAAAATAAACGCCTGCAGGTTAAATTGATCCAGGCGAACAAAATGACCTCCTTAGGCACCCTGGCTTCGGGCATCGCTCACGAGATCAATAACCCGAACAATTTTATTTTGACCAACACCCAGATGTTCTCGGAAATCTGGGACGATGTGGAAAAAATCCTCCAGGCCCACTACAAAGAATACGGCGATTTCTCCCTGGCCGGTTTATCTTACGAGGAACTGAAAGAGATGGTGCCGGGCATGTTAACCGGTACTATCGAAGGTTCCAGGAGAATCGCCTCTATCATTAAAAGTTTGAAAGAGTTCTCCCGCCCGGTAGCCAACAAGCTGCATGAAAAAATCGACGTCAACAAAGCCATCGAATTCTCTCTTTCCATCTTAGAAAGCCAGGTAAAAAAATATACCGATACGTTTCATCACATCCAGCCTCGTGAAGCACTGCCGCTGGTCCACGGCAACCCCCAACAGATCGAACAGGTCATCATCAATCTTCTCCAGAACGCCCTGCACGCCCTCCCGGACAGGGAACAGGGAGTATATATTTATGCCTCCTACGATAAAGAGACCGGTTATGTGATCATCAAAGTAAAAGACGAAGGCATAGGTATGAGTAAAGAACTTGTCAATCGCATTACCGAACCATTTTTCACCACCAAGAAAAAATCGGGCGGCACCGGCTTAGGACTCTATATTTCCTACTCGATTATAAAAAAACATAAGGGTTTCTTAGAAATAAAATCGCAGATAGGCAAAGGGACGGAAGTGACCATCAAACTGCCGGCAATAGACAGAGCGGAAGAGGAAAAGATGGAGCAAAAAAATGAGTGATTTAAATCTTAAAGCATTACCGGTACTCTTAGTAGACGACGAAACACACATCCTGCACAGTTTTAGCGTGATGTTAAAAAGCGCAGGGATAAAAAATGTCACCACCATGGACGACCCCCGGGAAGTGATACCTTTTATTAAAAAAAACAGGGCTTCCTTAGTGGTGCTCGATCTTTCCATGCCTTATATCTCCGGCAAAGAACTGCTGGTCAAAATCAGCCGGGATTTCCCGGAAATACCGACGATTATCGTTACCGCCACCAATGAGATTGCCACCGCAGTAGACTGCATGAAAAACGGCGCCAACGACTATCTCCTTAAACCGGTGGAAAAGAACCGCTTTATCTCCGCAGTGAAGAAATCGCTGGAAATCAGCTATCTCAAAAATGAAGTTTCTTCCCTTAAACACTACCTGCTCTCCGACGATTTAAAAAAGGAATCCGCTTTTTCTCACATTATTACTTCCAGTAAAAAAATGCACGCCATTTTCAAATATATCGAGGTTATCGCCGATTCGCCTTTCCCGGTGTTAGTCACAGGAGAGACCGGGGCTGGCAAAGAACTGATCGCAAAGGCAATATATCTTTCCGGTTCCGGCCATAAAAACTTCACTGCCGTAAATGTCGCCGGTCTCGATGACACCATGTTTTCCGACACCCTCTTCGGCCATAAGAAAGGAGCTTTTACCGGGGCCGATTCCTTTCGCGAAGGGTTGATCGCCCAGGCCGCCGGGGGAGTGTTGTTCCTCGATGAGATCGGGGACTTGAGTCATCGATCCCAGGTAAAATTACTGCGCCTGGTGCAGGAGAAAGAATACTATCAATTGGGTTCCGATTTGCCGAAAAAAACCGATGCCCGCATCATCGTAGCTACGAACCGGGATATACAAAGCAGGGTAAAAGAAGAGAAATTTCGCAATGATCTCTATTTCAGGTTGAGCGCTCACCAGATTCAAATCCCACCGCTGCGGGAAAGGTTGGAAGACATCCACTTCTTAATAGAACATTTCCTTGAGAAGGCGGCAGTGGCCCTGAACAAAAAGAAGCCCACCCCGCCCCCGGAATTAGTAACGCTGCTGTCAACCTACGATTTTCCCGGCAATGTGCGGGAGTTGGAGACCCTGGTCTATGATGCGGTTTCCCGGCACGAATCGGGAGTGCTTTCCCTGGAGAGTTTCAAAGATGTCATAAATAAAGAGAGAGGGCGCTTGACCCCGGGGTCTATCGATTCCGCCTCCAACAATCAGCCGGTTGAACAATTTCTCCAGGGCTTCCCCACCCTGAAACTGGCGGAAATGTTCCTCATAGAAAGGGCCATGGAGCGGGCCAAAGGGAACCAGGGCATAGCTGCATCTATCCTGGGGATCACCCGCCAGGCGTTGAATAAACGATTAATCAGGAAACGCAAAGACCCTGCGGCACAGGGAGCCGATTAGCCCCACCACGTGGGGACGGTATAAGCCGCTTCGCGGCAAGAAGCCGCGTGTGAACGCCTTTGATTCTAAATCCGTTTACCTGAGTAGTAAGATTTTTTTTAAGAAGCGCATCAAGCCAGTATAGTAAGTTATAGTGTGTTGTTTCGCCGAATTTGGCGGTATTGGATTATTCCAATTATTTGGATTAAATTTATTGAAATGCACCCTTAGGTGACACACTCGCTAACACAGTCTAAAAAAAACTACCTCTATAAATCGCCAGAAATCGGGGTAATTTGGAGAATATTTGGCACCCCAAATTACACCGAAATCTAACTGAAACCGAACCGGTTTTTATCAAAAAAAAGTCACTTGTGGTTTTTCATCCCCGGCACACCCCAACCACAATCCCTACATACCCTTCCAGGAACCGGGGTTCCACTAAAAAAAGGTTCACCATCCGAAACATCAACGTCTACAATTGTATCAAAATTCTCATCCCATACTAAATTCTCCGAGCCACATTCTGGACATGCTTTATATTTTATCTCACCCGGTATCGAATCATCGATTGTTTTCTTTTTTAGCAGATCATTTAACTCAGGAACCGTCAAAGTATCACGTTTATCTTCCAATACTATCTTCTTAAAATCTTCTGGAAGTTTACTAATAAATTTCTTTAACTCCTCATAATGCTTTCTCTGTTCTTTATTACTTTTAACATGATAAAGATGAGTTATAGCCCATGATAGGCCGCCACTTAAAATTGATCCCAGTAAAAATTCAATCATTTCCTACCTCCGCTTATATAACAAGAATTTAATCTCACATACTCTGCCGATACTATTATATACCACAATCTTAACATGAAATCAATACAGAAAAAAGATGAAAAACCATAGACCTCAATGTGGTAAAAGATGCTCATTATATATCCGTCCAGGTTGATGCATTTCTTAAAAGGTATTTGTGAACTCAATATTTCTTAGATCGGCCTAAAATTTGGTATATTATCCGTTTACAAGAGAAGTTAGAAAATTTCCAAAAAACGCATCAAGCCAGTAAAAATTGGGTTATGATGAGTACTTCCGCCAAAACTGGAGGTATTGGATTATTCCAATTATCTGGATTAAATGTATTTAAATGCACCATTATGTGACACCCTTAGGTGCACAGTAAGTTTTTTGATAATAATAGATTATCAGGCTGCTGTGTAAGGATTGACTGCCCTAGACGATCTCTATTTGTTTTGTAAGGTGGGAACTATTGCTGATACTCCGTTTGGTCTTTTACGCTAGCAACAGAAAAAGCATTTTTTCTTGCGAGACATGCAGAACATTCTCCACAATGAATGGGTGTAGCCCTGTAACAACTCCATGTATCGACAAATGGGACATTCAAGGTATTCCCAATCTTTACAACATCCGACTTCTTCATGTTTAAGAAAGGTGCATCAATCAGGAATTTTTCACACTTTTCGTTTAGCAACTGGATAGTTGAAGACCACGAAGTGAAAAACTCATTCAAATTTGGACGAACAGCCTTTTGCTCACTCAGAACACCTACTTTGATGTTCGAAATATTAATTATTTGTGCGTAATAAGTAGCAATACTCAAAAGTACCGCAAAACCACTAACATTTGATCGCAACGTTGGCTCAGGGCCAACATCTAATTCGTCTGCCATGATTTCTTGAAGTGGTATATATCCCATAAGCATTTTAGCAATTCCACTAATATCGACAATCTCCAAGGGGATAGATAGATCTAAGGCCATCTTCTTTACAGACTGTAGTTCATGCATAGATGGATCTAATCCAAAATCGAAATACAACCCCCGAATTTTCTTGTCCTCTTTAATAAGTTGATAAGCAAGCACACACGAATCTAATCCGCCGGACATTAGAACCAAACTGGTTAATGACATTTTATTCCTCCTTATAAAGCCTAATTATATTATAATACAAAACTCATATTTTTTAAACATTATTTTTATATAACAAAAAAAAACGATTGTCAAGCTCTAAAACTTATTTTTTTCCAAAAACCTGTATAGTTACCTAAAACGGTAACCATTCAGTTTTGAACATGCTTTTATTACCATTAATACATCAAACATTATAGTCGAAACAAAAAAAATTTTCAAGCGGTTGTTTTTTAAATCTGTTATAATAACCGTTTACAAGAGAAAGCAATTTTCTTTTTATGGGTGTATACTGAGTTTTCATTGATTAAATTGGCCAGTTTGGTCTTTTAATACCTTTGACAATTTATTTTCTTATGTCCAATTTCTGGAATAAAGAAAGACTGATGTTTCTAAATAGCCGATATATAATGTCTTTCGGGCAAAAAAACGAGCGCAAAATGGCTAAAAAAGGCCAAAAATAGGCGGTTTTAGGTCGAAAAATGAGCAAAAAGTCGTTTCAAAAATTGGACTTTACGCCCAATATATCAACCAAAATGCCAAAAATGCTGTTGAAGTTGATACCTCGTTTGATAGGGGATTGCGACCTTACCACATAACCTTTGCCGTGTGACGAGCACGTCTAACTCAGAACTGTTACCCCGCTTGATAGGGGACTTCTTAGTACAATTTTTTTTAGACTGGTCGATAATGGAACCCGCCGCCGCTCGGCCACCCACCACAACCCACTCCCCCAAGCGGCGGCGGGTTGAGATCGCTCAAAATAAAAACGCCCGATTGCTTTATTTTAGTCATAGGGCGAAAAATCAACATTTCAAGGGGTAAGGTGTGCTCTTAGGGTAAATCGACCGCCTACGGGCTTTATAGACCGCCTTACGCCCTGAAAATCTAATTATCAGATCATTAAAGATCACAAAAAGTCATTTTTTTGGTCTTATGATCTTGTTTTAGCCTTTTCAAGATCAAAAAAAATGAATCCCCGGTCATTATAACCGGAGCGATACCTACCCAGGAAAACAACCACCGGCTAACCGGCTATAAAAAAGAAAAAAATCAAAATTTACCACCGCCCGCCCTCCCCCACCCACCCAAGACGGTGGACGGGGAAGACCACCGGCAGCACTAACAATGGTCGGAAAAAAACACCGGTAAAAGCAATGGGGCAATAACG
>JAGLSW010001089.1 GCA_023135565.1 Candidatus Aminicenantota bacterium
ATCAAAACTTTTGTTTAAAAAAGCGAGAAACGCTGTCACCATCCCCGCCGGGGGGGCCGCGAGTAAGGAGTTTTTTATGATCGTTTATTTTGATACTGTCAAACGGAAACGCCCCGTCGAAGACGGCGGGGAATTAGTGAAATTAGACTGGTCTACGAAAAAAGTAGTCAAAAGCTTGCCGTTATATCCTACCGAACCCGATATCGAAGAAGACCCCAACCCCAGGGGCAACAGCCGCGGCGGCAAAGGAATGCTTATTTCCGGGGATGAAGTGTTTGTCGGCACCTACCACACCATCCTGGTTTACGACCTGGAACTAAACCTGAAAAGAAGAATCAGCAATAATCTTTTTGTCAACATCCACGAAATGTGTTTTGCCGGCCGGGATATCTGGGTGTCTTCCACCACCATAGACAGCGCAGTGCTGGTAGACCCGCAGGAAAAAGACCTCAGCAAGCACCTTAAAACCTGGTGGCCCAGGGAAGAACCGTTGATACAGGCGCGTTTCAGGGTGCAGCCCCTGGAGATCGACAAAACAGTAGACAACCGGCTGCTCCATCTCCATAAGGAAATCAGCAGCGACGATGACCACACCCATCTGAACAGCGTCACCAAATTTGCCGACAACACCTATGTGCTGCTTAACAAAATGGGCGCTTTTATCCAAATAGAACCGGAACTGGAATTTATTTTTGAAGATGAACTGCTGCGCGGCGGGCACAGCCCGGTAGTAACCGGCGATGGGAAACAGTTTTTAGTGTGCAGTAATTTCAGGAAAAAAAGCGTATTGATCTTCGACTTAGAAAACCGGCAATTTAACAAAAGAATCGACCTGCTGGACTTTGCGGAAGTAGCCGAATTACACGAAAAACACCCGGATCAACCTTTTAACAAGTCGATATTTCCCCGCGGCCTGGAAATCCTCGATGAGGAACGTATTTTGGTCGGCATATCGCCGGCATCGATCCTGGAGATAGATATAAAAAGGGAAAAATTGCTTGATTTTTACCAACACAGTTTCGATGTAGGCGATGCGGTTCACGGCCTGGTTCATGTAAAGCGCCCGTAAAGCGGCCCACAGGTTGCCTGGTACAGCCCCGCTTTCGTAGGCTGTAGAAATAAAGGATAAAAAATGGACAAAGTACTTTTTAAAGGCATCGATCTCCCGCAGGACCCGGTCTTTGTCGTGGGTTACCCGCGTTCCGGCACCACCCTGGTGCAGTCTTTACTGGCCACCCAGGAAGATGTTTACTCCCTGCCGGAAACTCATTTCTATAACGTAATCTATAGAGAGGCTGTGCGCACCGATGAGCAGGGATTTTTGGACGAAAGCTGTCTTCCCCGGGTGTTTGCCAAAATCCATGAAAAAATGGATTTCCGTTTCGATCCCGGGGAGGAAAATCATATTACCCGGTTGGCGCAGGAGAAAAGGCTCGATCCCAAGCTGCTTTTTGAATTTATCGTGGGTCATTTTATCGCCGCGGACCTGGAAAATAGGAAAGAGAGGAAAAGTAAATCTTTCCGTTGGGTAGAAAAAACTCCCAATCATGCTTATTTTCTCGAGCATATACTGTCGGTTTACCCCCAGGCCCAATTTGTGAATATCATTCGTCACCCCGTGCCTGCCGTCTATTCGCGGAAGATCAATTTTCCTTTCAACAAAGATAAGCCTTTAGAGAAGTTGGCACAGCTCTGGAAGCGCAGTATTTTTGAGACCGAAGAGTTTGCCCGGCAGCAGCCGGGGAAACTTTATTCCGTAAAATATGAGAGCCTCACTGCAAATGTCGAAGCAGAATTTGGCAAGATTTGTAATTTTGTGGGCATTGCTTTGAATATGGATTTAGTAAGGAATCATCCTGAAGTTAGTGGACGTTTTATATTGTCAGCCGAGGTATGGAAGAAGAAAGAGGAATACAAAGATATCGTCAACACCAATACTAAGTATTTAGACATAGTGCCCCGGGAAGAAGCCGAATATATCGAGAGTTTGTTGGCCGATAAGATGAAGGAGTATGGTTATGCGCCTCTTTTCTCATAAAATCGGGGCCGGGATTCAACGGTGGTGAACTGTACATGAACGTCATTCATTTTTCCCGTTTTGTGCCGGTAACTCATTTAGGAGGTGGCGCACGGCGCACGCTGCAGGTAGTCGAACTCCTAAAATTTTTTAGCCCACAGACGATCAGCACGGCCAGGGCCGGTGGTATCCAGGATGCAGAGCCGCGGGAATTAGGTAAATATTTTGAAAACATCGAATTAAAGCGTTTTTTTAATGATGCCGGTGAGTTAAAATACTGGAGTACTTTCGATGTGGGCCGCACACAGCCCACGAATGACGCCGGTCAAAACAAGAAAGCGTATCGCTCATCAAAAGCGCCCCTCTTGCCGCGAAGCGGCTCATTGGCTGGGTGCGCCGCACCCCCGCCGGAGGCAAAAAAATATTGGAGCAATAATCACAGGAAAATGGCCGAACGTCTCCACGCGGTAGCTGAAGAGTGGGCTGAAACGCTTGATTTCTCTCAGTTGGGCCTGGCTTTTGTAGATGACCCCATCTATTTCCAACCGCTGCTGCGCAAGTTAAAAAAAGAAGGCATCCCGGTAGTGGCGATCAGTCATAATATCGAAAGTTTAGCCGCCCACCAGGTGGAGCCGCGGTATCGAAAGAATCTCTTCTCCGCGGAATTGGCGGTACTAGCCGCATGTGATCTGGTGATTTCTATTTCCAGGGAAGAAACCTGGTTGTTTAGGAATTTCGGTATAGATGCCCTATTTTTGCCTTATTATCCCCCGGAGCAGATATTAGCCAGGATGCTGCGGGTGAGACAGCGCCGCGAAACGAGCAAAAAAAAGGATTTTTTATTAATCGGCAGTGCCGTAAATGCCGCTACCAGGCAGGGGATTCTCGATGTGGTGGCACTCTGGCGGGAGAAGAAACTGCGTCGAAAGGGTGACCGGCTTTTAGTGGCTGGTTATATGAGCGATGTGTTTTTGCAGGAGCTAAAAGCAGGGGCGGACAGCGCCGATTTTCTCGGCCCCCTGTCCGATGAAGAACTCGACGAAATAATGACTCGCGTAAAAGCCGGAATCGTTTACCAAAAGAGCGGTTCCGGGGCATTAACGCGGATAGCGGAGATGTTGACCGCCGCAGTGCCGGTGCTGGCGAATTCCCATGCCGTCCGTTCTTATTTCGATATGGAAGGGGTGGTGGAATTTCGCGACCTAATCGGCATGGGAGATTTCTTTGCTGAGATCGAGCGGTTGGACGGCTGGGTGCCGCTGCCGCCTCAGCCTGATAGCTCATACCTGATCGCAGAGATCAAAAAATTAGTGTGCAGTTAGTTTCTAATAACTGCCTCCGGCGGCCAAAAACCTTTTTGAAAAAAGGTTTCTGGACTTCCAAAAACTTTTGTTGAGCGATACGCTTTCCTGTTTTGAACAGCGTTCCTCATAGGCTCCCCGCGCCGAGGGGTTGAGCGATACGCTTTTCTACTCTGCGAAACGCCCCTTATAGGCTGGGTGCGGCGCACCCGGCCAATGAGCCGCTTCGCGGCAGGAGCCAACGATAACCGTTTATTGTGTAGATAAGCGTATCGCTCATGGAAAGTTTTGATCAAACTTTTACAAAAGTTTGG
>JAGLSW010000109.1 GCA_023135565.1 Candidatus Aminicenantota bacterium
GCCGGAGGCGGCGGCAAAGGGATGCGCCGGGTAGACAAAGCAGCGGACTTAAAATCTTCTTTTGCAGCCTGCCGTCGGGAAGCGCAGTCTGCTTTCGGCGACCCCAGCGTATATATCGAGAAGTATTTAGAGAATCCCCGGCACGTGGAATTTCAAGTCCTGGCCGACAGTCACGGCAGTGCGATACATCTTTATGAACGGGAATGTTCGGTACAGAGGCGGCACCAGAAGATCATCGAAGAGACCCCTTCGCCGGTCTTAGATGAGACTATGCGCAAAAAAATGGGAGAAGTAGCTGTAGAAGCAGCCCGGGCCTGCGGTTACGAAAATGCCGGGACAGTGGAATTCCTGGTAGACAAAGACCGCAATTTTTATTTTTTAGAAATGAACACCCGGCTGCAAGTGGAGCATCCCATTACCGAAATGATTACCGGCGTAGATTTAGTAGAGCAGCAGGTGCGCATAGCCGAAGGCGAAGCCATCGCTTATGATAGTATTCCCCGGCGCGGCGCGGCCATAGAGTGCCGGATTTACGCGGAAGACCCGGCTCATAATTTTCTGCCGTCGCCCGGTTTAATCAAAGCCTTGACCGACCCCGGCGGCCCCGGCGTGCGTAATGATTCCGGCGTCTATCCCGGGTATACCATCCCCCTGGAGTACGACCCCATGATATCCAAATTGGTAACCTGGGGCGAGAACCGGCAGCAAGCCATCAACAGGATGAAACGTGCATTAGAGGAATATTATCTTTTGGGCATCAACACCAATATTTCATATCTGCGCCAAATCATCTCCCATCCGCAATTTCTCAGCGGAGATTATGACACCCACTTTATCGAAAAGTACCGGGATGATTTAGCCCGGTTCGAGACTAACGATTATGACTCCATTGCGCTGGCAGCAGCGGCCATATTGAATTTCGTGCGCAGCGAACAGGGCGCTGAATGTCAGCCGGAAGGCCAAACTCAGAAAACCTCCGCCTGGAAATTATCCGGGCGTTTACGGAGAATGGGCAAATGAAATACACAGCCATATTAAACGAAAAAGAACGGGAAGTGGAAGTCACCCGCCGGGGTGAGCATATGTTCCGGGTAGAAGTAGACGGTAAACGCCACGAAGTGGATGCCCGTTATTGTGCTTCGGACTGGCTCTCGATTCTTATGGACAACAGTTCTTACGACATCTCGTTTACCTTAGATAAAGACGAAGTGGAATTAAATTTTCGCAACCGGAATTTTAATATCCAGGTTTTGGATGAGCGCAAGATGAGGATGCGCCGGGTCAGGTCCGATTTAGACATGTCCGGACCCGAGATAATCAGGACTTCCATGCCCGGCAAAGTGGTAAAAGTATCGGTTAAAGAAGGTGAGCAAGTCGAATCCGGCACAGGTGTTATTATCATAGAAGCCATGAAAATGGAGAATGAGATACAGTGCCGTAACAGCGGAGTTGTCAAAACGGTTCATGTAGAGGCCGGTCAGACTGTCGAGAGTGGCGCCGCTTTGCTCGAGATCGAACCCGAACGAACTGAATAATAAATTACTATGGGCTATTTTTACCACGAAGAACACGAAGGGCACGAAGAAAAAAAGAAGTAGAAAAATTAATAGAATAGGCCGCGGACGACTTCCGCTATTTGGAGAACATTAATGAAACTGATTTTTGTAACCGATTTGCACGGCAGCAAATGGAAATATGATAGGATACTAAAACTGGCAAAGGAACTTGAAGTGGATGCCGTACTAAACAGCGGCGACCTTCTGCCTAAAGGCGTCACCCAGGCGCAGCAAGAAGAATTTATCAGCGGGTATTTACATAATTATTTCGAGCAATTCGAGTCGGCGGGAATTTATTATATCTATTACCCGGGAAACGATGATCCCGCCAGGTTCGATCCTTTATTTGAAAAAATTACTAATAAATATTCATTTATAATAGACATCGCCCAACGCAAAGTCGAACTGGCCGGATATGAATTTGTCGGCATGAACTGGGTAGTTGATTATCC
>JAGLSW010001090.1 GCA_023135565.1 Candidatus Aminicenantota bacterium
CCCCATTAAATTGAAGTTGGGGGCCGCGGCATACCGCACCTTTGAAAAAGTTTGAACAAAACTTTTGTTTAAAAAAGCGAAAAGCCCCCCTACAAAAGCTTTGATTTTTCTTTTTCCAAAACTGAATAGGTACAGAGAAAATCATTGACAAAAGCTTTTTTTTGATTTAAAATACCAATGGTATTGGTCGTACAACCAACGGCATTGGTTGTATAACCAATATTATTGGTGATAAACAAAAATGTTAGAAGCTTTATTTGAGTAAGAAAAGGGACAGGCAAGAAATCCTGCATGGAAGATTCTAAAAAAGACCCTCTATCTCCTCGATAAACAAATTTGCCGTATTGAGCCATTCCTTGATCTTCTCTTCCTCGAATTTAACAAAGTCACCATAATCTCCCTTTTGCCTGAATTCAAACATTCTTGAATAGAATTTTCCCATGTCCAGGTTAACCCTTTTCGTTTTAATAAAATGCTTCTGAAAAAGTCCCATTACGCCGGTATGTTTCGAGGTTTTTAAACCTTCACGTAACAATAACGCATGTACTTCATAAAATAGGCCATAATAGATACGATTGACTGAAGAAAAGAATCTCCTGTTTTCAAACAACAATTTTGCATCTTCAAGAGACTCCTTAGCTCTTTCTCTCCGGTAGTCTATTAGATCACTTTTCCAGTTGTTCAAATGCGGATTCCTTCTTGTTGAATGTTCTCGTAAAGTGGCATCACCTTTGCACGGGGCGTTTCCCAGAAATCGTGCGAATAAACAATCACTCCAAAAACAATATCATACTCTAATCCCACCTCGAAAGCTGCATCAAAGATTCGCTCCTCCAACGATATATCAACTTCCCCGGGAAAAAGCACCAACACGTCAATGTCGGAAAACTCCCTGCTTTCACCTCTTGCCGTCGAACCGAAAAGCGTTAGCTCGATGTCCGAACCAAAGCGTTCCGCTAATCTCGACTTTAACAAATCTAATGCTTCCTTTATCGCGCTGTTCATGTTTCGCCTCTTTTTTATTAACATAACTATAATAAAAGGTTTTTTTAAAAAAATCAACCGGGAAAAGAATTTTATGTTATTTTTTTTCCTCCGGCGGGGGTGCGGCGCACCCGTCCTATTAGCCCCGACATGCAAATCCTGATTCATGGGCCATAGATATTTACGAATATCGCCCCTTATAGGCTCCCCACGCCGCAGCCTCTTGGCTGCGGGCACGTGCCCGCTTTTTGGAAAAAGGCAAGCGGCAGCCCCACACTTGCACCCTTGAATTGTTGGGGGTTTTCCTGTAAAATACCCCAATGAATAAAGAGAAAAAATATAAATATATTATATTAGGCGCAGGCCCTTCAGGACTGAGTTTCGCTTTACGACTCCTGGAACTTGGAGAAGACTCTTTCCTGATCTTAGAAAAAGAAACGGAAGCCGGCGGCTTGTGCCGCAGCGCATCAGTAGACGGCACACCGTTAGATATGGGCGGCGGACATTTTTTGGACGTCAGGAAAAAAAATGTGCTGGATTTTATTTTTACGTACCTGCCCGAAGAGGAATGGCAGCATTTTGAAAGAAAATCAACTATTCAACTACAGGAGTATAAGATCGACTTTCCTTTCGAATCGAATATCTGGCAATTCCCCAAAAAAATTCAAAAAGAGTATTTAGATTCCATAGCTAAAGCCGGCTGCAATACAGGCCAGCCTATGCCGGAGAAATTCGAAGATTGGATCTATTGGAAATTGGGCGACAAAATCGCAGCGGACTATATGATTCCATACAATAAAAAAATCTGGTCTATAGACTTAAACCGTTTAGGCGCTTACTGGCTTTATAAGCTTCCCAACGTTTCCTATGAAGATACGCTGTGGAGTTGTGAACATAACCGGCACAAAGGCGACATCCCGGCTCATGCCCGTTTCCTGTACCCCAAAAACTACGGCTGCGGCGAAGTGTGGAAACGGATGGCTGCTGCTTTAGCGGGAAAGATAGTATTCGATACACCGGTTCGCAGTCTCGATTTCGACAATTTGATAGTTAATGAAGAATATGAAGGCCGGATAATCGTAAACACAGCGCCCTGGACTGAGCTGCTGGAATCGCCCGGTTTGCCCGGTTTTATCAAAACCGAAATAAACAGGCTGGAATATGCCTCTATCCAGGTGACTTATTGCAGTGAGCATCCCGGCACGGACTCTCATTGGGTTTACATGCCTGATGAAGAGTTATCGCATCATCGTATTGTCTGCCGCTGTAATTTTAGCGCCGGAGCCAAAGGCTACTGGACTGAAACGAACACAAAAAGAGTAAACGCAGACGGTCAAAACGGTTCGCCCTCATCGGAAAGCGAAGCTAATCAAACCCCACTGAGTGGGGAAGCGTTTAGGGGGGGAAAAAGCGAAGCTAATCAGAAGTTTTTGGAAGTCCAGAAACCTTTTTTCAAAAAGGTTTTTGGCCGCCGGAGGCAAGAAAGCTGGTATCATGTGAACAAGTATGCTTACCCGGTCAACACCGTAGACAAGCCGCAAGCGATTAAAGCCATTCTTGATTGGTGCGAAAAGAAATCTGTTTTCGGTTTAGGCCGTTGGGGAGAATGGGAGCATGTAAATTCTGACGGCGCGGTAGAGAACGGCATGAATTTAGCGGAAAAGCTTTTTAAGGAAACGAAATAATATGCGAATTACGCTGTGTATATTAACATTTAATGAAGTAGAAGGCTGCAAGCACGACGTACCTCAAATAGAAAGAGATAAATTCGAGGAAATTTACGCGGTAGATGCCGGCAGCAAAGACGGCACTATCGAATTTTTAGAGAAAGAGAACATCCCCGTCCACATCCAGCCCAAGAAAGGCTTGAACGCGGCCTGTGTGTATGCTTTTGAGAAGTGCACTACGGACGCTTTGATCTTTTTTCATCCCAAAGGCAGCGTCCCCGTGTCGGACACCCTGAAATTCAGACGGTATTTTGAAGAAGGTAACGGTCTGGTAGTCGCCGGTCGGATGATAAAAGGAGCCGTCAACGAAGAAGACTCCAAATTTTTCAAACCGCGTAAATGGTTTGTCAAAGGGCTGGCTGTGATAGCCGCCCTATTTTTCAAAAGGGAAGGCAATATGGTCTGGGATGTTTTGCAAGGTTTCAGAGGCGCTTCAGTTGAAGCTTTCAAAAAGATCGACCCCGTTGATTACGGTTTATCAATCGACATCGAGATGGTCATTCGTTCTTATAAGAAGCGCATTAAAAGGATCGAATTCCCTACACAAGAATCTCCCCGCCTGGCCGGGCAGACGCATTTTAAAGCCCTGCCTACGGGCATAAAGCTTTTAAAATATCTAATGAAAGAGATTTTTAGGAAAGATTAAGCTATTTTATCTCCTTCTTCTAAGGGGTTAAACTCTCCAGGTGCAACTCGTGGCGGTATGTTAATCAACTCTTCATACTCTTCTTCCCAGTCCCATCCCTCTTCTTTTTTTAGATTTTGTCTGAAATCTCTAATATGGAATGATATATACTTCTTTTCATGCACCAGGTCTTCAATTATAGGGTTGTGCTCCGTCAACAAAAGCTTAACAAGCGGTTTATGTTGATTCTCATATGCATCTTTGCCGATAAGTTTTCGCTTCCGGGCATGAATCACCGCATTACAATAGCCGATGCACAACTCCACAAAAGTATAGTATTTTACCCACTGTTTATTTTTTTTATTGCTTCCATCATATACTTGACGCAATTTTTCCGAGGTCCACTTCCTGCTGAGACTCAAAACTTCCGGGTGACCGATGCGAAAACTGATTAACTGGTCATAAAGATTACTTATCCGGGTGTAAGCCGACGCCTTCCGGTTCTTCCGTACCTGGACAAGTGCAATGAAACTAAAGACCGCTGAAAGGAGTGCCGCTGTTCCCGCAACTAAAGCAGCAATAACTCCAGCATTTAAACTCATTTGGTCTCCTTCTATTTATAACCGACCCTGCATTAACATTTCCCTTGATAGTATAGCAGAATAAAAACATAAAAACAACACTTTTTTTCGTAATTGTTCAGTTTTGATGGTCTCGTAAAA
>JAGLSW010001091.1 GCA_023135565.1 Candidatus Aminicenantota bacterium
ATAAGCCGCTTCGCAGCAAGGTGGCGATTTTGCCTCTCATACCCCACTCGCGTGGGGGAGCAATAAGCCGCTTCGCGGCAAGACAGCGCTTTTGATTCTCAATCATCAAAAGTTTGGCCCCCGGCAGGGTCGCCGGAGGCGTTGAGCCGCTTCGCGGCAGATGAGCGTTTTTCATTGAACATTGATAAGGGATTTTACTTATGTTTCGTTTTTGTTTATAATAGTCTTAGGAGTTAACGATATGTCGGTTAATAAAAAAACAACACGCTTTTTTAACACTGCCGGGCCGGTAAAAGAAGAGAAACACTATCAAATCGATCCTCTCGGTCGTATCGACCTGGAGGCAATCCTATCCCTGATCAGCCAGGAAAAATATTTCGTGCTTCATGCTCCCCGGCAGACCGGGAAAACTTCCTATATGCTGGCGCTGATGGATTATTTGAATACAAAAGGTTGGTATAAATCCTTATACGTCAATGTCGAACCCGCCCAAATGGCCAGGGAGAGAATAAAAGACGGCATACTCACCATTCTCAGGATTATCGCTAATGAATCTTACCTGTGCCTGAAGGATTCATTTTTGAAGGATAATTGGAAAGCTATCCTGGAGGACAGCGGCGAACTGTATGCTTTACAGGATGCACTCATGCAGTGGTGCCGGCGCAGCGATAAACCTATCGTTCTTTTTTTAGATGAGATCGACTCCCTGGTGGGAGATACATTGATATCCGTACTGCGGCAACTGCGCAGCGGCTATAACAATCGACCGGCAATGTTTCCCCAAAGTATCGTATTGTGCGGCGTACGCGATGTGCGCGACTACCGTATCCACTCGAAAAAAGACAAAGACATCATAACCGGCGGCAGCGCTTTTAATATCAAAGCCGAATCATTAAGGCTGGGGAATTTCGATTTGAATGAAATCAAAACACTGTATAACCGGCATACAAAAGATACAGGCCAAACCTTTGCGGATAATGTTTTCCCCCTGGTCTGGGAATTAACCGAAGGCCAGCCCTGGCTGGTGAACGCGCTGGGGTATGAAGTTTGCTTTAAAATGAAAGAGGGACGGGAGCGGGCAAAAGCCATTAGCGCGGACATGATCAACCGGGCAAAAGAACATCTCATCCTGCGCCGGGAAACTCACTTAGATCAATTAGCCGACAAACTGAGAGAAGGCCGGGTGATCAGGGTGCTGGAACCTATCCTTTCCGGTTTCGGGGATGTAGAAAAAATCCCCACCGACGATATCGATTATGCCGTAGATTTAGGATTAATAAAAAAAGAACCCCAGATCAGGATTTCCAACAAGATATACAAAGAGGTAATACCCAGGGAGTTGACCTACAGCGCCCAGTTGACCATTCTACAGGAAGCGCCCTGGTACAGCGAGGACGATGGCCGTTTAAATATGGATAAACTTTTAACTGCTTTCCAGGAATTTTACAGGAAACATTTCGAAAGCTGGGTAGACGGTCTCGATTATGCGGAAGCCGGGTCGCAACTGCTGCTGCAAGCTTTTTTACAGCGTATCGTAAACAGCGGCGGCCAGGTGGAACGGGAGTACGGGTTGGGCCGGCAACGCACCGACCTGTTATTGATCCGGCCTTATTCGAAAGGCGTCCAACAGGTGGTTATCGAAATGAAAATACGTTATGGAAGCCTGGAAAGCACTATTGCCAAAGGACTGGAACAAACCTGGGGATATATGGATAAATGCGGCGCCGGTGAAGGTTATTTATTGATTTTCGACCGTTCGGAGAAGGTTTCCTGGGAAAAGAAAATATTCCAAAAAACAAGAACCTATGAAGGAACTACTATCAAAATATTCGGTATGTAGCAGCCCCACTCGCGTGGGGGGGCAATAAGCCGCTCCGCGGCAAGGTGGCGCTTTTGCTTCTCGATCATCAAAAGTTTTGTTCAAACTTTTTCAAAAGTTTGGCCCCCGGCAGGGCTGCCGGAGGCAGGGGATCAGGCCGGTAAATACTAAAGTGAACGATGGATAATAACAAAGTGAATGTTTCAGACAGCGAGTTCCTTCTATACTCTACAAGTGACGAACAAACCCGGATAGAAGTGCGTTTGTACAACGACACGGTGTGGTTGTCATTAAACCGGATGGCAGAGTTGTTCAAGAGAGACAAATCCGTTATATCGCGGCATATTCGCAATGTTTTTGCTGAAGGCGAATTGCAGCGGGATTCAACCGTTGCAAAATTTGCAACAGTTCAAAAGGAAGGTAGTTCTTCATGATGCGCGCCTCACCCGGAGACAACGAAATTAACAAACCCCACTCGCGTGGGGAAGCGTTGAACGGTGGTGCTTTTCGACGAGCTAACACACCCCGTCACTTCGGGGCAAAAAACAAAAAAGCCCCTCAGTGCCACC
>JAGLSW010001092.1 GCA_023135565.1 Candidatus Aminicenantota bacterium
GCAGCTCCATATGCCGCGGGACCGGGGGTGACAAGCGCTGCATCCGCTTCAAAAAAAGAACGGGCCAGGCTGTCGGTTTCACCTACTAAACGAATCCGGGGGTAAATCCGTTTGAGTGTTTTCCGGTGCGCTTTTTTCAGGAAAAAACCGGGGGCAATTTTTAAATTATACTGGCCGCGGCAGAGCAAATCGACTATTTTTTTCAATTCCCGGTATTCGACGGCTCCTTCTAAATCTAAGAAAATGTTCCTTAACTTTTTCCTGTATTTTCGTTTTACTGTATTAAAATGCCTGAACTTGTTGTGCAGAACCGTAAAAGCCGGCACGTTTATACGAAAAGTACAGCTTTTTTCTTCAGTATCGCCGGGATCCAGGATTTGCACCGTGTCCCGGCCTTCCCGGAGCAGCAGTTCCTTATCTTCCGGACCGAAATTTCCCAGGTCGAAAAAAATGGTTTTTACCGGCTGTTCTAATTTCAACAGTTTTTTTAGGGGGCAAAAGGGGATTTTTTTTTCCTGTAAGAATTTTTCCGCCGTTTTATCCCGGTTGACGCAGAACAGGGCTTCACATTCTTTCCGCAGCAGGGAAAACAAGTAAACACTTCTTTCTAAACGACGGAAACCGATTTTTGTTGAAGCCTCTGTCCTGAATAAAAGCATTAACCGAGAACGTCCCTAATGCGCTCCATGGCAAAGTCGATATCCTCTTTTTTGATGATTAGGGGCGGAGCAAATCTTATGATCCAGTCATGAGTTTCTTTGCAGAGCAGACCTTTCTCTTTTAACGCGGTAGTGTAAATTCTTGCTTTACCGGCGGATTTTTTCAGCACCACCCCGATCAGCAGCCCTTTGCCTCTGACCAGCTCTATCTTATCGGAATTAAGATTCCTCAACTGTTCCATAAAATAATTACCTAATTCCATGGACCTGTCGGCTAAGTTTTCGTCCAATAATACGTCGATAGAGGCGATGGCTACTGCGCAGCCTAAGGGATTACCGCCAAAAGTAGAGCCGTGGCTGCCGGGCTTAAAAACCCCCAGTATATCTTCATTAGCAGCCACTGCGCTGACGGGAAACACACCGCCGCCCAATGCTTTGCCCATTATGATTATATCGGGTTCGATATTATCATACATATACGCGAATAATTTACCGGTGCGGCAAAACCCGGTCTGGATTTCGTCGGCGGCCAGCAGCAGGTTATTCTTTTTGGCGATTTCCGCCAGTCCATCGAGGTAACCGTCGTCCGGGACGATCACTCCTGCTTCGCCCTGGATGGGTTCCACCATTATGCCTACCGTGTTTTTATTAACCGCCTGCTGCACCGCTTCGAGATCATTGTAAGGCACTATCTTAAAACCGGGTGTAAAAGGCCCGTAATTCTCATAAGCTGTGGGGTCCGTGGAAAAAGAGACGATGGTGGTGGTCCGGCCGTGAAAATTTTCCTCGAAAACGATAATTTCCGCTTTGTCTTTTTCCACGCCTTTGACCTGGTAACCCCATTTCCTCATGGTTTTGATGGCGGTTTCCACGGCTTCGGCGCCGGTGTTCATGGGCAGGATCATCTCTTTCCCGGTTACTTCGGCCAGTTTTTTGGCGAATACGGGCCACTTATCGTTGAAGAAAGCCCGCGACGTCAGGGTCAATGTGTCGGCCTGGTCTTTAAGCGCCTTGATGATAGCCGGGTGCCTGTGGCCCTGGTTCACCGCGGAATAGGCGGACAGCATGTCGATATAGCGCTTCCCTTCCGGGTTTTCGACCCAGATACCTTCGGCTTTGGATATCACAACCTCTAAGGGGTGGTAATTGTGCGCTCCATATTTGTGTTCCATTTCCATTAAATCTTTTGAATTATAATCTGTCATGTTTTACCTCATTTTTTTACCTGGTCCCGGGA
>JAGLSW010001093.1 GCA_023135565.1 Candidatus Aminicenantota bacterium
CAATTTTAAGGGTCCATTATAGAATTAGAATATACCGATACCGATAGTTCTATTTTCGAGAGTTTCGATATAGACAATATAGAGATTACTTCCCTGCTTTTCCAGACCGGCTACTTAACGATAAAGAAAAAAACTGTCAGCGCTGATGAAACCACCTATTATCTCTCTTATCCTAACAAAGAAGTAAGAGACTCTTTTCTAAAACATTTATTAACTTGCCTGTCCCCAAAATTTCATTAGGTCTCTCTTTTTCCCAAAACTGAACACTTAAAAGAAAAAAGGTTGCAAAATTCCGCTATTTATTCTAAAATAATGTCGTGATCTTTTTTAACCGGCAAACTTTAACAGCGAATCAAAAGAAAAAAGAATCGGAGGATAATATGAAAAAAAATTCCAGGGGATTTTTTAGTCTTACCTTACTTGCTACTTTATTAATGGTGTGTATGTCTGTTCCCGGTCCGGCCCAATTCGGCAGTATCGGCAAAGCGGCAGGCCCGGAATTCCTGGTCTATACGTTCAAAGCCGACCCTACAGTCAAGATCGGCTATCCGAAAGGCTGGTCGGTCCAGGAAACCCAGTTGGGCGCGGTGATTACCGAAAACCAAACCAACGACAGCGCCGGGATACTGTTTTTCATCGTGCAGCTCCAACAGGGAGTGAATACCAATGACGACCTGGCGAAAACCATGATCGCCGGTTTGCAGCAGCAGTTCCCCGACCTGAAACCGGCTGCCCGACAGCCCCATCCCCAGGCCCCGGAAGTCTTAACTATCGACGCCACCCTCTCTTCAGAGGGAATACCTTTCCGCGCCCATATGTGGTGCGTAGCCAACGCCCAGAACCGACTCGGCCTATTTATCGTGTTTTATGCGCCTACCGCCCGGTACGGCAGTTTCGATGCCAACCAGTATCTAACCGCCGCCGTGAAACCCATGTTCGAAGCCGGCAAATAAGGGGTGCGGCGCACCCAGCCGATAAGCCGCTACGCGGCAGAAGCAGCGCCAACCCCTGCTTGTATTGAAATCTATTGATTATTGATCCTTGTACATTGAACATCGAAATTTTAAGATATTATAAAAATTGGAGGATAAGATGTTAAAAAAAACAGGTTATTTTTTCAGGCTATCTTTGGCCTTTGTTTTGATTTTATTCTTAGGCGGCGTTACGTTTGTTCAAGCGCAGCCGGAGTTCCTGGTCTATACGTTCAAAGCCGACGCCTCCGTTAAGATCGGCTTCCCCAAAGGCTGGACCGTGCAGGAAAACCAAATGGGCGCGGTGATTACCGAAAAAGCGGCAGCCGACAGCGCCGGGATCATGTTTATCCTGGGCCAACTCCAGCCCGGGGTCGATACCAACGCAGCCCTAACTAAAACCATGATCGATTTCCTGCGCAAACAGGGATACCCGGACCTGAAAGCGATCAAACAGCAGCCCCATGCCCAGGCCCCGGATGTGTTGACCATCGACGCTACTCTTACTGCCGGAGGCGCTCCTTTCCGGGCGCATATGTGGTGCTCGGCCAATACACAAAACAAAATCGGCATTTTCCTGGTTTTCTACGCGCCTGCTAATAGATACGCGGCTTTTAACCCACAGCACTACTTAGCGTCCTGCGCCGCGCCACTTTTCGGCGGCCAACCGGTCCGCACCGGCCAGGCGGCAGGACAAGCTTCACCTGCCGGGACGGTCTCTTCCGGAACCATTCCCGGAGCTTCGCCCCGGGATATTCTTTTCATCAAACAGCAGGGCGGCAACCGTTTCCTGTGCTCTTTGAACCCTTCCAGCGGAAAAGTCACCGGGCTGTATAATTTTAAGAATTTACCCATTTGCCAGCCGGCCCGCAGCAGGGATGGCCGGACAATCCTACTGGCTGTGCCGGTATTGAAGCAAATTTTCTGCATTAACGGCGTCACCGGGACCGACGCCCCCTTAGGCAGCAATATCCAGGCTTTCCCTATGAAATTCCCCCTCAAAGGCGAAAGCTACGTCAATTCACCCAGTATCTCCCGGGACAAAAAATTAGTGGCCGTCCAAATGAGGTCTTTCACCCATGCCGGGAATATCGCTGTCCACGATGCCGCTTCCGGGGCTTATGACCATACATACGCCGGTATCCTGCGCATCGGGCAAATCGCTTCCTTTAAACTGGCCCGGGCGGTGCACCGGCAAACCCTCTACTACAAAGACCCGGCCATGCCCGATATGGGTCCCGAAAGGCGCGGTTGGTGCCCGGTTTTCTCTCCTACCGCCAACACCCTGGCTTACGCCTACGGGGATAAGATCATCCTCGCCGACAGCCTTTCAGGCAGGAAGATGCGGCAGTTCGAGCAGCCCTACTCGCTCTATGAAAAATCGACGCTGGCATTCTCGCCGGATGGAAACCTGCTGGCCTATATCGGTACGGTGAACCGCAGTTATTTCGGTTTTAAGGATGCGCCGGGTTCTATAGTGCTGGTGGATATTCGTAACGGCGCCGGTAAAGAGATTCTCCTGCCGCAAACCATCCGCCCCTCTTCGCCTATAGAAGAAACGGGGGCTGCTACTATTTGCCTCGATTTCTCGCCGGATGGACGTTACGTGGTTTTCAGCGCTTCGCCCCGGTCGGGTGACCACGACAGCGCGGAGGAGACTTTCAGGGATTTATCCGGCAAAGCAGCCAAAGAGAGCGACATCTATGTGCTGGACCTAAGCACCGGTAACTGCCGCCGCATGACCAACGATAACAGCAGCTTCGATCCCCTCTGGAAAGGCAGATAGGAATCGAGAAGAGCTTAAGAAGAGATCAGGAGGAGCTTAAGAAGAGCTCAGGAGGGGATCAAGAAGAGATCAGGAGGAGATTGAGAAGAATTCAGGAGGCGCTTTTAGGGCTCAGTCCTACCGCCTGCTTTCACGTAGATATCCGCTCCCCAAAGCCCGCCGCCCAGCGCCGGCAGCAGTATTAAAATTAGTATCACCCAACTGTTATTAAATAGGTTGTGTTTGTTCATATTTACCTCCTTAACCGGGCTGCCGTATCGATGCCATGAAATTAACAAAAGTTTTGATCAAACTTTTTCAAAAGTTTGGCCCCCGGCAGG
>JAGLSW010001094.1 GCA_023135565.1 Candidatus Aminicenantota bacterium
ATAATTGAGAATCAAAAACGCTCACCCGCTGCCCCTGCCGGGTGACACCCCCTAAAAAGATATGAAGAAAAACATCGCCATCAAACTTTCGACAGGAGATATCCTGGCTAATAACGGCTTTGCCGCGGAAAAAGACCGCTTCTGCCTGGGAGATGTGTCTATTAAGATGGGTAAAACCCTGGAAATATCTAAAGATTGTTTTTCTTCCACGCCGCTGTTTTACGCTGTTGCCGGGGATTGTTTTTATGCTTCCACAAACTGGCTCGACCTGGAGTCGTCGATACGGGAAAAAAACCTTTTCTTAAACCTGGATTATGTGTATGATTATATCCAATTCCAGTGCCCGCGCACTGCCGCGACTATGTGCGATAAAATTTTTTACCTGCGCGGCGGAGAAACCCTCACCGTAGACGAAAAAGGAGTTCCGTCAACTTATTTCACACCACCTGCTGCCTCTGCCGCCGTGCTCCTGGAAGACACGCTTAAGGACACCCTTTCAAGTTTAGATAACAAAAATACAGTTTATCATATCAGTTCGGGCTTAGATTCGTCGATCTTAACTATCCTGGCAGCCGGGATACATACTGCGCCGCTAAAACTCGTCACCTGTAAAACGCGAGGCAAGGGCGCTGCCGATGAACTCGCTAACGTGGAACGATTAGCAGAGCGCCTTAAGGCCGGTTTGAAGATTTATGACTTCACGAATATCGATATTTTCAAAGAGGGGATTTTTTTGAATGATGCCCTCGGTTATCCCACCGGCCACCCCAGCCACCTGATCGAGTTTTTATTAGAAAAAGAAAACCGGGATAAAAAATACGTAGTTACAGGCAAAGGACCGGACGAAGTCCTGGCCGGTTACGAGTGGCACAAAGAGGAGTACAGCCCGGCGCAGGCGCATTTCCAGCGAGTCTGTGTAACGCCGCCGGGTTTTTTAGACGAGCTTTTGCTTAATTTTTCAGCCCGCGGGGAGAGGTATAGTTTTTGGGAAAAGCAGTCCACTTTGAGTTTAAGAGACCGCCTGCTCTATGATTTGCAGTCCATCTCCCCGGCCTGGGAGATTATCCACTCAGCCATCGGCACTTATTTTGATATTTGTATCACCAGCCCTTTTATGAACAAGCAGCTCAGGAATACGTTGTTTTTTTTAGACGATAATCTAAAAATAAGAAATAATATCCATAAGTGGTATCTCCGGGAAACCTTCCGGGACCTTTATCCCGATTATATACTTAATTTCCCGAAACAGGGATTAAGGCTCGATTTACAGCCTTATCTCAGGGATTTTAGTTTTTCGGAGTTGTATCATATGTTGTATAAAACAGCGGAGTTTTCGCAAAAATATATAAACGAAACCCTCTTAAAAAAGATGATCGAAGAAACTCTTAACGGAAAAAAAAATTGGGGCTGGCAAACCTGGAACATTTACCTATGTTCTTTGTTTTATGCGAAGCTGATGTATACTCGATATACATGAAGGAGAGTATAAAGTAATGAGTAAGACGAATTTTCCCTTATTTATCGTTGTCGGGATGCCCCGGAGCGGCACCACTTTTTTGTATCATAATTTGAATAAACACCCGGACATATTTCTCCCTTTTCGGAAGGAAGTGAACTACTTTAATGTCAGGCACGATTTAGGGGTGGAATGGTATAACGGCCTTTATAAAGAGAGAGAAAAAAACCAGGTCTGTGGAGATATAAGCCCGCCGTGTTTTTTAGACCGGGAATCTATCGCCAGGATCAAGGATTATAACCCGCAGGCAAAAATTATCCTCTCTGTGCGAGACCCGGTGGAATGGGCGCTCTCTTTTTATTCTCAATTTAATTCCCTGGGCTTTAATGTGCCGCCTTTCAGGGAATTTCTCGAAGGTTATAAGTACCGCTTAAAAGAGAAATTTTTATGGGTGCGCAGCAAGGAAAACTATATAATCGACACCATCGAGCTTTTTATGAAGGAGTTCGGTGAAAATATATTAGTGTATGATTTTTCTTACTTTAGATCAAACACCCTGGAGGTGTTGAAGACCATAGAAAAATTTATCGGTGTGCCCTCTTTTTTTGCTAAGGGCAATTACGACGATGTAAAGATCAATGCCTCGGGTAGGAAAAACATTAAATTCTTGAGCAATATCACTACTCAAGAATGGTTTGCGTCTTTTCTTTACAAGGTTTTTCCGCGCCGGGTAATTCAATTTTTTAGGAGTAAATTCGATAAAGTAAGCGCGGAAAAAAAACATGACAAACCGGCAAAACCTCTTTACGCCGACGAAGATATAAAAATAGCCGAATCCGCATTAGCAGATCAAAGTGTTAGAGTAAAAAAAATATTTGAGAAATCGCCGGTGATTTTGGGAAATAGAGAACCTTTAAATAATCAAATGAATAGAAAAAAGCTTCGCGTTTTGCTGCAGGAACCTTTTATACCCCAGGATGTTTCTTATGGCAGGTATTCATTCAAATCCGGGAATGCGGCTTTTCCTTACGGCGCGGCCAGTATTGCGCGATATATTCGTGATCGCGGCAGTGAAGTAGAATATTTAGACCCTGCAATGAAGAGAATGGAGCGGGATGACTATATCCGTTTTCTCCGGGAGAACCGGTTCGATGTGATCGGTATAAGCGCCACCACCCTGCAAATCGATTTTGCCCTTGACACCTTTCGCATCATTAAAGAGAACTCTTCTCAAACCTGGACCGTTTTGGGCGGCATCCATGGTACGTTGCTGCCGGCGGAAACAATGGAAAGCTGCGAAGCCCTGGATTTCCTGGTGATGCAGGAAGGGGAAAAACCATTCCAGCGTCTTTTGGAATGCCGCCGGGAAAAGGATTACGAATCCGCCGGGAAAATCAACGGCGTTTGCAGTCGAAAGGGAAACCGGGTGAGCATCAACCCTTATGATCCGGGCGATAGACTTTTACCCGGTGATATCCCCACTCCACTGCTCGATATCCTGCCTATGGGAAGGTATGTGGCTCAAATCACTCTTTCAAAAGCATTTCCCACTTATTCCGTTATTGCCTCGAGGGGCTGTGCCTTTCAATGTACTTTTTGCAATGCCAACGACGTCTTCGGAAGCAAGATTCGACATAAACCCATTGACACAGTGCTGGAAGAGATACGGGTATTAAAGGAAAATTACGGGGCAAAGGGCATCATGTTCCACGATTCGACCTTCACTGTGAATAAAAAATGGGTTATCTCATTTTGCCGGGCCTTTAAAGACAGCGGTTTGAAATTACCCTGGTCCTGTAACAGCCGGGCCGATACCATTAACGAAGATTTGGCTGCTGAGATGAAAGCCGCGGGTTGTTGGCTCGTTTCCTTCGGTCTTGAATCGGCAAATCAAAAAACCCTGGACCTAATAAAGAAAGGGACAACCGCAGCACAAAATAAACGTGCCGTGGAAATCTGCTTAAAAAAAAGTTTATGCGTAAATACCAACTACATCCTATGTTTACCCAAAGAAACAAAAGCAGATGTCTTAAACACCATAACTTTCGCTAAAGCATTAGGGAACCATGCGGCATCGTTCAGTCTGCCGATCCCTTTCCCGGTAACAGGGCTTCGGGAGACCTGCAAGAGGACGGGTATATTGAGAAAAGATGCAAAATGGTCCGATTACCAGGGTTGGGATTTCAACAACCCGGTTTATATCAATCCCTTGATCGGTAAGGATAATATGAAAAAATTGCGGAATAAAGCTTACTTAAGTTTTTTCCTTAATCCCGTTGTCTGGTATCGAAACTTAAAAGAGATAGCTCTGTTTCGACAGAGTCCTTATAAGTTTTGGCAAGGTTTCAAAATATTTTTATCTTCCTTAAGCAAATGAAATTATCAATCGTAACTACATTGTATAATTCCTCGGAATATATCGAGGCGTTTTATAACCGTATGACTCATTCGGCCCGAAAAATAACCGAAGATTATGAGATTATTTTCGTAAATGACGGCTCCAAAGACGATTCTTTAGAAAAAGCAGCGGCTGTATTTCAAAAAGATAACAAAGTGAAAATAATCGACCTGTCGCGGAACTTCGGTCATCACCGGGCGATTATGACAGGGTTATCCTATGCCCAGGGCGAATACGTCTTTTTGATCGATGCGGATTTAGAAGAAGAACCGGAACTGCTGGAAGATTTCCGGCATGAATTAGAAAAAGCGCAAGGCGTCGATGTCATTTACGGCGTACAGGAGAAAAGAAAAGGCGGATTATTCGAAAAATTTTCCGGCTGGTTTTTTTACAAATTTTTTAATTTAATTTCTGATCATAATATCCCGAAAAATCTGTCTTTAATCCGCTTAATGACGCGGCGGTATGTTTCCGCTTTGATCGAGTTTAAGGAAGTGCATCCTGTTTTTGCCGGGTTATGTGAGTTGGCGGGTTTTAAGCAGCAGGCCTATTTTTTCAAGAAGAAACATAAAAAAAGGAGCGAATATACTCTCAAACGAAAAATAGCGTTGTTTATAAATTCTATCACTTCTTTCAGCGCTAAACCTTTAATTTTTATATTTTATCTCGGTTTATTTATTTTGCTCGGCACAATGGTGATGGGTTCAATCGTGGTGCTGCGGAAATTAATCCACGGCATTGCCGTAAGCGGTTGGGCTTCCACTATATTATCCATATGGTTTTTCGGCGGTTTACTTACTTTTTGTGTCGGCGTTATCGGTGTTTACTTAGAAAAAGTATTTGTGCAGAGCAAGAACCGGCCATATTCCATAACCAGGAAGGTATATGACCGCGAAAAAAAGGAAACCGTGACAAAATGATGTCTTCAAGGAAATATTTACTGCTCCTAATACCTATCGTGATGATAACCGCGGGTCAAACCCTGTCCAAATTGGGAGCGCAGCAGTTGAACCAGGGCAGCCGGATACTAAACATTTTTCTCATTTGCGGGTATTGCCTGCTCGTGCTCAGGGGATTAGTCTGGGTGGTGATTTTGCGAAACATAAAGTTATCGGTAGCTTACCCGGCCATTAGTATCACTTATGTTTTAATATTAGCCATCTCTTATTATTTTTTCCATGAGCCGGTGGCCGCACAGAAAATAGTAGGCGCTCTTTTTATAGTAGCCGGTGTGTTTTGTATCGGCGTCGGCGAGTTCGGGAACAAAAATGAAATTAAATAAAAGTTTTGATCAAACTTTTTCGGAAGTGCGGTATGCCGCTGGCCCCCAGCTTCAATTTATTGGGGGCGTCACCCGGCAGCAGGGCCGCTGGAGGCGAAGGAGAAGTGATTTCAGTGAGGCAGTGGAGTAAAAAATGACCGGGTACATCTCGTTGATTTTGATGGTGATTTTTACGACCGGCGGCAATATTTTAATCAAGTTGGGCGCACCCGGCCTCGTTTTCGGTAAAAGCTTAAAGGCCCTGATCCGCAGCGGGTTTAATAAACACTTCGTTTTAGGTTGTATTTCTGTATTATTTGCCGCAGTGGCTTACATTTTTGCATTAACCAGGGTGCCCTTAAACATTGCCTACTCTTTTACCGGTTTTAATTACATTTTCGTTTTCCTTGCCGGTTGGAAGATTCTGAAGGAAGATGTGAAACCGGTACAGCTTGGCGGTATCGTGTTGATTCTTACCGGCATCGTAGTCTGGAATATTTAGACAGCAAAATAATAAAATGGAGACGTAGTCCACTATGTCCTTAGATAAAAAGACAAAGTTCAAAACCTATCTTTTGATTGCTCTGCCTGTAGTATTATTCAACTTGATCGCTGTGTTCGGGATCGATGTGCTGCTGAAAGACGATGCCTACCGCTATTATAATGTGCTTAATGGCGATATTTTTAAATTCAAGTATATACACATGCTTATCGGTCACATCACCCACGGCATTACTTTTTTAATAATGAGCTTTTCAGCGGAACTTATCCGGGTGATTTATCTTTTGTTTGTGATGGTGCCCATATCCTGTTTGATCTATAAGTTACTGCACGAGAAGTTGGGCTTCCCGAAGATCGCTGCTTATACTGCCGCGGTTCTCCCCAATATTTTACCGGCCCAGGACGAAATCCCCGCTTTCGTAAACGGCACCCATGTGATACTCGGTTTTTTAGCGGTTATCACCTGCTTTTTTGCAATCTTCAAATACTTAGCGGCGGGAGCGGCGTCGGCCCCGCAGCCCATAAAACCAGATGACCGGGCGAGAAATCGTAAACTGCTATTTTTTGCGGTTTTCCTTTATTTCCTGGCTACAATGATGATGGACCAGCCTATCTTTTCTCTCCCGGTACTGGTCTTTGCCGCTGCCGGTTATTTTAAATTTGAGAAGAAGCATATGTTCTTGACCGGTTTTTTGCTCATGGTGGCTGCGCATAAGGCCGCCTGGATGATGCTTATGCCTCGCGGTTCCACCAGCATGGCCGCGCCCGCTGCTTCGTTTATTCTTGAACGGGCAGGGAGATATTTCCTGGCCATGCTGCCGGTTCCCACAGCCGGTATGCCGCGAGAATTCAAAATTTTAACGGCTCTATTTTTTGTTTTGATAGTGGTAACCGGGTTTTTTCTTCATCTCAGGAAGGGCAAAAAAGACCCTATTTTTCTACCCCGCCCGGCCTTTGCCCACTTATCGCAGCCAGGGTTTATTTTTTATATCTACGGTTTCCTGGTAACCTGGGTAATCGGTCATATCATCGTATTTGCCACTGTCAGCCCCCGGCCCTTTATCGTTAGATACATTTATATGGCTGCTTTCGGGTTGAATGCGCTGCTGGTTATATCGCTGTACCCGATTTTAAAAAAAGTACTCCGTAATAAAAACAAATTCATTTATCTTGTGTTTATTATAGTGATTTTGTCCGCCGGCATATCCAGGTTTTTCCAATTGCATTCCTATTACAGCTCGGTTAACCGGCAGCAGGAGAAAATAGTAACTAAACTAAAAGAAATCGATCCCCCACAAGATGCCCAGGTGGTGGTTTATTTACGGGGAAAAGCAAAGAATTTCTGGGGCGTTTGGAAACAATCCAGCGGCCATTTGAAACATATGATGAAAAGAAAAGATATCGACGGTTTGATGGGCCCGGGGAAAGTTCGCTATTTCAACTATTATGACGCTTTTAATACAAAAGAACGCGGTCTCAATAAAAAGAACCGCATGAGGGGACTCGATTTGAACCGGCCTCTATTTTTATTCGCCGAGAAACACGATAAACTGGACCAGTATGAGTATGCGCTGCGCTGGCAGAGAAAAGAAAAGGATGTCCTATGGACAATTTTTAAATTGGATAAAAAAAACGGTGGGATAACGGCGCTGCTGTCGGGACAGAGCCGGGATGAATTTCGTGCCGCGGTCAAAAAATTGAAGCAGGCGGGTGTCGCCCGTTCCGAAATATGTTGGGCGGGGCAGCCCAAATATATGGACCCCAAAGCCTGGGGCGGGCAGCCCGGGAAATCCGGCAAAGAAACGAAGAGCGTACCGGGGAACCGGCTGTGAAAAAAAATAAACTCACAAACAAAAAACAAACTTTGAAACTAAAAAAACCCTTTGGATATACTATAGGTGCGGCCTTTATTTTCCTAATTATCCTGTTGGCGCTGGCAGAAATAGCCGCCCGCAGCGATAGTGTTCGTTCGGCTCTGCCTGCCCCCAGCATGGGCGGCGCCATTAAATCCTTCGGTATGAAATTCGCCTATTTAGACCGGCTGGTAGAAAAGAAAGGCCGGGTGGATTGTATTGTCATCGGTTCTTCGATGATCCTGTTAGGCATCGATCCGCCTGCTTTCAGCCGGGCCTATAAAGCTCGAACCGGCAGAGAGATGATTTGTTTTAATTTCGGTTTAGGGGGATTTCTTCCTCCGGGCACGGCGATTGCCGCGAAAATCCTGGTAGAGAAGTATAAACCCAAACTATTGCTCTGGGGAATAAACCCGATTTCTTTCCGGGCTAAGTTTAAGCAGGGCCCGGTGGACTTCCTGGAGAAGATTCCCTGGGTTCGGTACCGGAGAGGAGATTTTAATTTCGAGGGCTGGCTAACCGATCTATCTTATGCTTACCGGTATTTTCTCAGGTTTCGTGTTTGGTCGGAACAGCCTGAGTATTCCAGGGGTATAACAAAAGCTGAGTCCTTTATCTCTAAGTATGGACGCAAAGTTAAGAAGACAAACAAACTTATCCCCCTAAAACCGAAACCCGGTAAATTAAAGAGGTTTCGGCGTAACCTGACCGATTCCAGGGGGGCGAAAAAAGCGCTTACAGCCTTTAAAAAAGTACTGAAACTTCGCAGCCAAACTCAAGTGGTGATTTTTGAAATACCGGTTCACCGCAGTGTGCTGCCTTTATATAGAGATGGAGCGGAAGGGCACTATCGAGTCGTCTCTTATATAAAAAAACAGGCAAACCGGCGCGGAATTATGTTTTTTCCCACCATGCATTTGGACTTGATCCCGGATGAAGGCTGGTCGAACCTTAACCATATGAACAATTACGGCGCGCTGGTTTTCAGTACCTGGTTAGGAGAGCAAATAGCACAGGCGGTCAAAAAAGGGTTGATTAAAATAGGGATCGATTAAGATAGAGAACTAAAATGAAAATACAATCCTTGACCTTTTTCGGTTTCACAGTTGCCGTGCTGGTGCTTTACTATTTACTGTCCCGGAAAAAACAAAACTTACTACTCTTAACGGCATCATATGTCTTTTACATAACTATATCCTATTACTTTGCCCTGATACTGATGGCTGTGACTTTAGGGAACTATTTTTTAGGCCGGAAAGTTTATGCTTATCGTGATACCGGTAAAAAATGGCTCCTGGCAGGTATCGGATTCAACCTGCTGGCGCTTTGTTTTTTTAAAGCAGCGCATTTTTTTGTGCCCGATGCCCTCTCTCTTCTTTCCCGCCTGGGCATAAATATTCAAGCACAAGGTTTGAATATTTTGCTTCCCATCGGCCTCTCTTTTTATGTGCTGCAAGCCATTTCCTACTTAGTAGACCTTTACCGAAAGCAAATACCCGGTCCCGCGCATTTTTTGGATTTTGCCCTTTACCTGGCTTATTTTCCAAAACTGACTGCCGGTCCTATCGAACGTCCGCGCACCTTCCTGGCGAAACTATCACGCCGGCGAGTGGTGGATAATAAAATCCTGTCTAAGAGCTTTACATTAATTATTATCGGTCTAATACGCAAAATAGTAATCGCGGACACCCTGCTGCTGGCAATTCCCGCCAAACTAATGAAAGCTCCCTTAGAACTTTCCCCCCTGGAATTGGTAACCTGGGTGGCGGTTTATTTAGTCGGGATTTATAATGATTTTTGCGGTTATACTAATATTGTGCGCGGAGTCAGCGGTTTTTTCGGCATAGAGTTGTCGCGGAATTTCATTAACCCCTTTTTCTCCCGCAATTTCACCGAATTCTGGAACCGCTGGCATGTAACTCTTTCCCTATGGCTGCGGGACTATATTTACTTTCCTATCGGAAGGGCTTTGGCGCGGCGCAGCCCTCGCCGTAATACCCCGGCCAACATTATCCTGCCGCCCCTGTTGACTATGTTGGCCAGCGGCCTCTGGCATGGTTTCGGTTTGAATTTTATTGCCTGGGGCGTCCTGATGGGAATATTTTTGATAGGTGAAAGGCTGCTCTCGCTGGGCCGGCCCCTAATAGCGCCGGATAAAAGACCCTTCTACAGGCAGGCGGCGGCTATGGTAACGGTATCGCTGCTAACCATGGTATCGTTGATTGTGGGGATCATGGGCGTTTCCGGCACGGTTCGATTTTTCGCCGGGCTGTTTAGCAATTTGAAGTGGGTGCTGCCGGATTCCCGGGTGTTTATTATGTTTTTCCCCTCATTCTGGCTCGATCTAATCCAGCACCGGCGTAAAGATGAGTTGTTTTTCCTGTCTTATCCCCTAATTGGCCGTGCGCTGCTGCTGGCCTTTGCGATTCTAACTATATTTCTTTTTTCTCAATCCAGGATACCGGCCCCTTTCGTTTACCAGGGGTTTTAGAACTGAGTTATGAGTTATGTGCGCTTTTTGCTCAACAAAAGTTTTGATCAAACTTTTACAAAGGTGCGGTATGCCGCTGGCCCC
>JAGLSW010001095.1 GCA_023135565.1 Candidatus Aminicenantota bacterium
GCCCCCGGCAGGGCCGCCGGAGGTGCATCTAAAAAAACTTATAATTCTTTAACGAAAATATTACGATAATAAACCGGTGAAACACTATCATGATTCTGCAAACCGATGTAACCTTCTAAAGCAAAATCCTGTACTTTGCCACGCGGCTCCATCTGCCAATCGACCACTAATTTGCCGTTTAATTCGACTTTTATATTTTTGCCTTTCAGGGTGATCTTGAAATGGTTCCACTCGCCGGTCTTTTTAAAAGCATCGAGCTGCGGCGCTGCGGCGTCGTACACAGCCGCGGTTTTGTGAACGCCCTTCCCGGCATCATACACCTGCACTTCAAAAGAATGATAAATGTAATCGTTGCTCACGGGCATTTCCGGCACCCGGTAAAAAACACCGGAATTGGTTCTCTCCTGCGTGGTTTTGTACTCCATTTCCAGGACAAAATCTTTGTACTTTTTAGCACTGTACCAAAAAAGCCCCATGCCGCCCTGGGATTTCAACACGCCGGTTTTTTCATCTAAAATAAAATAACCGGGGCCGTAATGGTTCCAACCGTGTTTCGAGTAGCGGCCCCAGCGGTAAGAAAGAATCTCTTCATAATCATAATAGTAAGTAATACTTTTGATATATTCCAGGCCTTTTTTTATGGCAGGAGAGGGGTTGTCGAGTTCTTTTTCATTTTCGTGCTCTACCGCAAGACAGCCGCGGTAGTCCTGCAAAGTCAGTTCCGCCAGGATGTGTTTAATATTCGCTTTGCCCTGGCCGAAAGGCACGTCATATGCTTTTTTGTCGCCGAATTTATCCAGGTCTTTCAGGTGCACGTTATGTATGCGTCCTTTTAACAGGCGCAGGGCCTGCAAAGGACAAACCCCGGAACGCATCCAGTGCCCAGTATCGGCGCACACGCCGATGCGCTCGTCGAGACCTTTGATGTGATCGAAAACAGTCTGCGGCAGGGCATACTTCGAAGGCTTGGGATGATTGTGAACGGCAATCTTGATATTGTATTTCTTGACCATCTTTTCGATCAAGGAATAGTCGTCGAAATTAGGCTCGGTCATGATAGTCCCGATGCCCATTTTTTTAGCAAAATCGAACACCTCTTTCATGCTTGCTTCTTCGTTCTTAAAACCCACAACCCCATAGCCGGTCAGGGTGATGCCGTATTCTTTTAATTTACTTTTGACCAGCTTGACCTGTTCCTCAGTCATGAAATGACCGAAACGGGCGATTTTGTCTTTTTTGTCTAATACCTGGCCCGGGTAAGCTTCTAAATACTTAATGCCTAAAGCTTTTACTTTTTCTAAGGTTTCAAAAAAAGAAAACTTATGGAATGTCCAGCACTGCATAGCAGCAGGCATTTTTTTGATCCTTACGCTGTCGTAGTCGCAGCTTTTTTCTTCTCCGGCGCTGAAAAGCAGCACAGAAGCCAGTAGAAAAACAACACACATGGCTGCTAAAAATTTCATTTTTCCTCCTTATTTATAGGATGGGGTCGCCGACCCCATATGGTGTATTTTACCAAAAGCGGGTAACATTCGCAACCGTTACTAAGGGCTATTTTAACACGAAGGACACGAAGGGGGCACGTTCCCGCAGCCAACCCCGGCATTTGTTCCTCATAGTCTTATCCGTCTTATGCTTTTGCCTGGGGCTGAATGCTGCCGCTGGGGCTATTTTTCGTACACAGGGGGTCGGCAGCACCACAAAAAAAACCTACAAAAAAAATCTAAAAAACTATTTGATTTTTCTAAAAAATATTTTATAATAAGGGATTATAAATAAAATTAGTATGTTTGTTTTTCGTTGGATTAAAAATTTGACGTTAGAGCAATATATGGTATACTTAGAGCGATGACTGAAAAAAACGAATCGATCGAAGACTTTTTCAAAACAGTCGATATTTTTTCCGATCTCGATGATAGGGCTTTGCAAGAGTTGGGGAACCTGTTCTTTGAAAATAAATTCGAAGTGGGAGAAATGATTTTTGAAGAGGGCAGTATCGGCGACGCCATGATGGTTATCTTTTCCGGTGAAGTGCGCGTTTCCCAGACCGTGGGACCCGAAACGGAAGAAGCTTTAGTTGTGCTTAAAAAAGGCGATTTCTTCGGGGAAATGGCCGTGCTCGAAGATTTGCCCAGGTCTGCCACCACCATAGCCCATAAAGAATCGGTCATACTCGAAATAAGCAGGGATTATTTCATGAAATTCATCGAAACGGATAATAAAAGCGGGATTAAAATATTGATAAAACTGGCAAAAATCGTTTCCGCTAGGTTAAGAGAAGCCGATAAAAAACTGCAGGCCTTTACCGATTTAACGAAATGGATTTAAGCCCCGTTCCGCCGGTGAGATGAGGCAGCCATTATACACTAACTTATCACCTGGGGAAGGGGACGAAACGATCGTTTTTTTTAAAAATTTTTACGAAGTATTAATAAAAATATAGCTGCGGATTGTTGCTTGACAAAAGGTAATACCTTTGTTATACTCAAGGCATGAAAACTGCTGTCTATATACCGGACGATATTTTCACAATAGCCGAGAAAGTAGCCAGGCGTTTAAAACTTTCGAGAAGCCAGTTGTATGCAAAAGCCGTTAAGGAATACATACATGGCCTGGAAAGTAATAATATAACCGAAAAGTTGAACGCGATCTACAGCGATAATACGAACGAATCAAAAATGGACAAAGAGATTCATAAAGCTCAATTAGACATCTTAGAAAAGGAAGATTGGTGATCGAAAGGGGCGCAATTTTTTTAGCTGATTTAGGGGAGCCGGTAGGCTCAGGCCCCGGTTATAGAAGACCTGTGCTTGTAGTTCAGTCTAATAATTTTAATAGCAGCCGGATTAATACAGTTGTTGTCATTGTTATTACCGGTAACTTGAAGTTGACCGAAGCTCCCGGCAATGTGTTTTTAAAAAAAAGCGATTCCGGTCTTTCTAAAGATTCCGTAATAAATGTTTCACAAATCATTACCATCGATAAAGAATTATTATCAAATTTTGTCGGCACTGTCGGAAACAAATATATGAAAAAAGTAGCGGAAGGATTGAAAACAGTTCTTGCTTTATAATCTCTTTTTAGCAGCTATCCAGGTGTACTGAGTTTGCAGTCAAATATTCTTCTTTTTCTTCTTTGACACCAACATCTTAGTCTATCTTTTGAGTAATAGTTAAGCTGCCCTCCTCTTCCTGTTGGATTAATCCTTTCTAAAAAACTAAAAAAGATCGAAAAGAAAGAATGGGGTCAAGTCTTGTTTTATGACTTTTTTTGATTCATTTCTTGCCGTTTAATTATTCTGCTTATAGTTGCATAGTGCATCCCCAGATATTCTCCTATTTCTTTCATGGTAACGTTGTAATTATAGT
>JAGLSW010001096.1 GCA_023135565.1 Candidatus Aminicenantota bacterium
CCGGCAGGGGCCGCCGGAGGCAAGCTTGTTTAAGATTTTTACCAACACCGAATAGTTACGAAAAATTATATTGCTGCTATTAATGAATTCATGTTATAATAAATTAGGTAAAGAAAAAATGTTCGCAAAAAAAGAATTTGAATACGACACCGGGAAGTACCTGGTCTACCTGCAATTGGAGAGAGGGCTGGCTGAAAACACTATTATTTCTTACAAACAGGAGTTAGAAAAATTCGCCGCTTACTTAGATAAGAAAAAGCTGCGCCACACCGGGATTTCAGAAACCGATACGGTTAACTTTATTAAAGATGAAGCGGTGAAAGGTAACTCCCTGGCTACCCAGTCCCACCTGATCTCTGTGTTAAAGAGCTTCTACAAATACCTGATCGCGGAAGATAAGATCGATTTTAACCCGGCGGCCAATATCTCCTTTCCCAAAAAATGGAAAGTGCTGCCTAAATATCTTACTATGGACCAGGTGGGCGCGTTGCTCGATCTCCCTGGAACCGGCAAACCGATGGGACTGCGGGACAAAGCCATCCTGGAATTGATGTATGCCACGGGGCTGCGCATCTCCGAAGTGACCGGTTTAAAATTGGACAACATCTATCTCGACGACAGTTTCCTCAGGGTAATGGGTAAAGGCGGCAAAGAACGGGTGGTGCCTTTCGGGGAAAAAGCGGAACAGTGTGTCAAAGATTACATGCACCACGGCAGGAGCAAGCTTTTAAAACAAAAACAGAACGATTTCGTTTTTTTGAACCGGAACGGCGAACAGTTGAGCCGCCAGGGGTTGTGGAAGATCATCAAAGGATACGGCAAAAAACTGGGGATTTCTACTAATCTTACACCTCATACGCTGCGGCACTCTTTTGCTACCCATTTGTTGGAAAAAGGGGCGGACCTGCGTTCTATCCAGATGATGTTGGGGCATTCGAGTATTTCCACTACCGAGATTTATACTTATGTAGCCAAGCACCGGGTGAAGAAGATTTATGATAAATTTCATCCGCGTGGCCCTGCCGGGGGCCACCCCCATTAAATTGAAGTTGGGGGCCGCGGCATACCGCACTCTCAAAAAAGTTTGATCAAAACTTTTGTTGAGCGATACGTTTGTGCCCATTATCAAACGTTGAGGAATTTGCCCAAACGTTGGGTTAAATAGAAGTTTTTGCGGGGTCAAGGGGCAGTATTTTCAAAAAGCGCCCCTTGCCGCCGGAGGCAAAGAGGGTGGGTACCCCGCCCCCCCCGGAGGCCAAGCCGCTTGACAAAATCCGCAAAGAATTATACAATCACTTTGTTTGCGGATTTAAGAAAATACCATGTTTGTAGGACGAAAAAAAGAGCTAAAATTATTGAGCGATGCCTATCACAGCGGGAAAGGTGAACTTGTAGTTCTTTACGGCAGGAGGCGTATCGGGAAAAGCAGCCTCGTAGATGAATTTGCTAAAGATAAAAAAAACTATTTTAAGTTCGAGGCCATAGAAGGGGAAAACAGCCGTGGACAGATCGATTTTTTTACCGAAATCTTGCAAAAGCAGGTGAATGATCCTATCCTGGAGAGTGTGGCTTTTAAGAATTGGGGAAAAGTTTTTTCATATTTAACTGAGAACATCGTAAACAAAAAATCAGGCAAAAAAAAAACACTGCTGTTTTTCGATGAATTGCAGTGGATGGCTGCCGGCAGGAGCAGGCTGGTCAGTCTCCTCAAATATTACTGGGACAATCACTGGAAGAAAAAGAACGTGATGTTGATCCTCTGCGGTTCGGTTGCTTCTTTTATGGTTAAGAAAGTGGTCCGGTCGAAAGCCCTTTATGGCCGTATCACCTTAGAGATTCTACTTCGAGGGCTTAACCCCGGTGAAGCGGCGGTTTTATTCAAAGGCAGGAGGAGTAAAGAAGAGATACTGAAATATTTACTGGTATTCGGCGGAGTGCCCAAATACCTGGAAGTAATCGATTCCGGCAGGTCTTTTAACAACAACATCAACCGCATGTGTTTTGCGCCGCACGGGGTAATGACAGGAGAAGTAGAGCGGATTTTTTACAGCCAGTTCCGGGAAGTGCAGACCTATAAAAAGATCGTTTATCTTTTGAAAGAGGGGATATTTTCTTTTAATGAAATCAGCAGGAGGCTGAACATAGCTTCCGGAGGCGGTTTGAAGCTTTATTTAGAGAACCTCGAACATGCGGAAATAATCAGGTCGTTTATTCCTTTCGATAAAGGTTTCAAATCCAAGTTACGGAAATACGCTTTATCCGATGAATATCTTTACTTTTATTTTAAATATATAGAACCCAACCTGCATATTATAAAAGACGAAAGCGCCGCGGAAAAATTGTTTGAGACCTTGACGGAGAAGAGTTTGGACACCTGGTTAGGCTTTGCGTTCGAGCGGTATTGTCTCAAGCATGCCGGTTTATTGGCGCGTGTCATGGGGTTTGCCGGTTATGTGCTGTTGGCCTGTCCTTTTTTTGGCAGGGGCGATGAGAAATTCCAGGTAGATTTGTTATACAAGAGGTCGGATAAGGTTATCACCGTATGTGAGATAAAGTACCGGGGCAGTAAAATCGGGAAAGAGGTCATCCCCGGGATAGAGAGGAAAATCGCCTTATTGGATATTCCCCGTGGTTATACGGTAGAGAAAGCGTTGATCTCGCTTTACGGGCCTGATGATGGTTTAGGGGATTCCGGTTATTTTGATTACGATGTAGTATTGGATGATATTCTTTAAAAATCCGCAAACAATTATTCATTCACTTTGTTTGCGGATTTTGCTTTGCCTATCTAAACTGCTTATATATAATGATTTTTTAAGACCAAAATTAATCGTTTCCTAATTGCCGCTGCTCTAATTACTCTCTGCTTTCTTTCATAAAGCAGCAAGAAGGAAGGGGACCGGCTAAAAAAAAACTGCCCCGGGAGGGGCGTGGAAGCTAAAGGCCAGGGAGCAAAGATTGACGGTATAGGAACGATCTTTCCGGGCTGGGGAGCAATGGCTCCCGACCGGGAAGCGAAGGCTGCCGACGAGGGAGCGATCATTATCGGGCAGGGAGCGAACGTTACCAGCCTATAATAGACCGGCCCTGCCAGGATAGGAAAAGGGGACGGGCCGGTAAATAAAGGTAAATGCCCGGTATTAAAATAATCGAAATACTTGAAACCGGTTGGGATTTGTACTATTATATACGATGAGGCTAAATCATATGAAAAAAAAACTAAGATTAGACACAGGGCAAATAGAAGTGATCGATGATGCCTGTGCCCGGATTTATGCCTCAAAATCTCCGGCTGAACGGCTGAAAATCGCTTCCGGGATGTGGCGGTCCGCTAAAAAATTATTAACATTATCCATCAAATCCCAATACCCTCATTGGAGCGAACAAGAAGTCTGCCGCGAAGTGAGTAGAAGGCTTTCACATGGGTAGGAAAAGGGGACAGGCCGGTAAAACGCCATCAAATAATATGTGTGAAAATGAAAACAACAATTATGAGGCAACCGATCAAAAAGACGATCCAAATGCAGCTTTGATACCCGACCCAAAGTCGAGTTACAACACATCAGATTCAATGACTTTGAATTATTCGGAAGATCGCAAATCCAAAGATGTGTCTTTTGTTTATTCAGAGGATTCGGAATCAGAATAATTTCTAAATTTGGAACAGGTGCCTGATTACATTTGCCTTCGGTGAAGAGGGAGTAGTCTTTTCTAACTCTTAAGCTCTTACTCCAATTTCCTCAATACTTACTTGGGATGCAAACTTTGAGAACGGGTTTTCTACGCCTGCCCTTTCCGGGTCATCTTTAAACCATGACGGAATATCTCCGGCACCATATAACGCTGCACATCTTCTTCCGTGCCTTCATAAACAGCCAGTAGACCAACTTTCCTGCCTCGTTTGACTTTATTTAGAGATAGTCCTCATCCTGATCCGCATCATCTCTACTACAGAAAAGTTTCCTATCCAATCATTCCT
>JAGLSW010001097.1 GCA_023135565.1 Candidatus Aminicenantota bacterium
TGTTGTCAAAAACTGGACAGTTACTTTTCTGGGTATTGACATCATGGCGTTATGATGCTAAAATGTTAAAGCGTCAAAGGCACGGAGGTTAAGATGACGACATTAACAAAAAGAGCTACGATTTATTTTGAACCGATACTGCACAAAGCTTTGCGAATGAAATCGGCTGAGACATCCTGCTCTATATCTGAATTGATTAATGAAGCAGTCAGGACTGCATTGACCGAAGATGCCGAAGATTTACGAGCTTTTACAGAGAGAGCAAACGAACCTCTTATTTCCTATGAAGGTTTTCTCAATAAATTAGAAGAGGATGGAAGAATATAAAATTTATTTCCGCGGATCAGTTTCTAAAGACGTAGAAAAAATCCCTAAAAAAGACCTCAAACGGATATTGAAGCGGATAGAATCGCTTGCTCGTGATCCCCGGCCGCTCGGTTGTGAGAAGCTTTCCGGTCAAGAGAGGTATAGGATTCGCCAGGGAAATTACCGGGTGGTTTATTCCATCCAGGATTGGGAATTGACAGTTTGGGTGATTAAGGTCGGTCATCGTCGTGATATATATCGTAAACTGTCAAAAGATTGAGACAAGGGTTTTTTTAGCCTGACCCGAATCGATCTTCCGGGCATCGAATCGACCGGTTCAATCAGCATTAAACAGCTCCAGCGCCGGCACTCAGCACCAGCTAAAAGCACACTCGATGAACTCTTCGGGGTTTTTTTTACCACAGAGAACCTGATATAATTTAAAAATAAAAAAATTACAATCGCTTATGGTTGACGTTTGGTATTCATATGGTATAATATTTATACCATGAAGTTTGAATTCGATCCAAACAAGATTGAAAGCAACAAAAGAAAACATGGCATCGATTTTGTCGAGGCCCAAACTTTATGGGATGATCCTGATTTTATCGAGATTCCAGCCAGGACCGTTGATGAACCCAGGTACTTAGTGACCGGCAATATTTCCGGGAGGCTCTGGTCAGGGATCATTACCTATCGTAGTGAAAGTGAGATAATCAGGATCATCTCAGTGAGACCCTCTAGAAAAGAGGAGGTTCAAATATATGAAAGCTAAAGAATTTGACAAAAAATTTGACCAGGGTGAAGATATCTCCAGTTATCTTGATTTTTCAGGAGCCAAAAGACCGGAGCAAGCACAGAAAAGAGTTAATGTAGACTTTCCCCTCTGGATGATTCATGCATTGGATAAAGTGGCGAAACGTCTCGGCGTTCCCCGGCAATCCATCATCAAAGTCTGGATTGCACAACGACTGGAAAAGACAAACGCCCGGAACGCACAGGAAAATGTGCACGGTCATGACATTACGACTTTATTGTAGTGCCGTCCCCCTTCGTGTTCTTCGTATGCTTCGTGGTAGAAATAGCTCTTAGTAATGATAGAGCACACCTCATCTTTTTTCCAAAACTGGATAGTTACGAAAATTGCTGTTGCCGGGGGGCTTTTTTAGCCTCCCGCCTTTCTTCCTTTTTTTCAACAAAATTCGTGTGAATTCGCGGTTAAAAAAAGAATTGTTTTTTTTTTTTAGCTCAGTCTTGAAAAAATGTTATATATTATGGTAAAGTAGTTATAAAATGAAAAAAAGAAAAG
>JAGLSW010001098.1 GCA_023135565.1 Candidatus Aminicenantota bacterium
TCTCTCAAGTGGTAAACTTGGGTTAAAGAGCACAATATACCGGTTTCTGAGGCATATCTTTTCGGATTTTATGCGAAGAACAAAAACTCTCGATACAGCGACATAGATGTAGCCTTGATTTCAACGGAATTCACCGGCATCAGGTATAATGACATTAAAAAAATCGGCCGCATCGTAAGAAAGATCGATTACCGTATCGAGGTTCATCCTTTTTCTCTTGCCGCTAAAAATGAGTCGATGTTTTTAGATGAAATCATTCGCACCGGGGTTAGAGTCGCTTAGGGGGAATTTTGGTTACCCGGTCGTGAAATTCTGCCACTTTCAGGCAAAATATTTTTTTGCAAGCCTGGAAACTGTTTATTATAAAGCGTTTATAGGAAGGGCTAATAACGATACCCGTAGGGGATGCACATGTGCGTCCCGTTTTTTTATTCGCCCCGCAGCCTCAGGGCGCATGTATGCGGCCCCTATAGGTATGGATGGCTCAAGCTGAAGGATGTAAGCGTTACTCTTTCCTTCGAGATTCGGTGTTCGATATTCGATATTCTTTGCTTAGAAGGAGATTCCTATGCCGCCGAAAAGACCGAGACCGCCTAACGTAATTTCGCCGTCAGCGCCGTCTACTTTTAACATGATATATTTAACTTTGAGGTCTAAGAACAAGGCTTTTACGAAGTAGAAGTTGAGACCGGCCTCGCCGAAAAAACCGACTTTATTTTCTTCCATAGTGCCGATGATATTCTCTTCCGTATACTTGTAGTACCCGGCGCCCAGTCCTATATAAGGCCGGAACTTATTTTTCCCTGCCAGCAACCTTAAGCCCACTTCGATAGGAAGAATGGTTAAAGTGGTGGGTTCTTTGGTTAAGGTGAGTTCGCCGTCCACGGTAAAATAATCGCTGTGCAAAAACACCTGGAGAGAATTCGCCACTTTGTAAGCTAAGTCGATACTAAAGGCGCTGCCGTTTGAACTATAAACATCTTTATACAAGTTATCGGAAACTTTCCTCATCCCTGCTCCTAAGGTGAGCGAAAATTTGGCGTCAGCCGCATTCACAAAACAAACCGCCAGCAAAAAAATCAATACAAATGTTACTTTCTTCATGTTGTCTCCTGTTGACTCTATCACATTTTTTCAAAGTTAGTCTTAAAAAATCCCACCTGCGTGGGGAACGGTAAGAACTCGAAAAATACAAAAAATATTTTTTATTACCGCTATGTAATGGTATAACAATTTTTTACACAAAAGTCAATGGCAAATCAATGTTCAATGTTTAATGAAAAGCTACGAATAACAAACTTGCCTCCGGCGGCCCTGCCGGGGGCCAAACTTTTAAAAAAGTTTGA
>JAGLSW010001099.1 GCA_023135565.1 Candidatus Aminicenantota bacterium
AATGCATGATGTTGATATATAATGCAATTTAATGATTAAGATTAAGTCTAATAAGAGAGTAATATGAATTTAAAAGATCTTCACCTACATTGGGGTGAAAGCAAGTATAAGCAGAAAAAATATCGTTCATACTCTCTGGCACTACCTTACAAAAAAAATGGTAAAAATAGAAAAAAGTCCGTAGTAAAACTCGGAAAGCTTACACAACAGGAAGTCAAACAATGGCGAACCCTGTTGAAAGCTATAAAGAACCCTGATGCTTTTTTAACCACCATGGATAATATCTCTGTCAGCAAACACGAAAAATTCCTCGATGTCGCATTGGTAAATGCGATTTGGGATGAGTGGCAACTGGATAAAGTATTCCCGCCCAAAGGCAAAAAAGACATTAGCATTGCAACCGTTGCCCGCATCCTTACTCTTAACCGATGCATCAATCCCAGAGCAAAATCTAATGTCCCGGAATGGTTTCGAGCTTCCTCATTGCCATGGTTACTTCATGTCGAAGCTAACCGGATCAACTCATCCCGTATATTTCGTGAATTAGTTGCTATTGAACAGCAAAAACAAAACATATCCGATTATTTGTTTAAACGGATGAAAAAAAATAACCCCGATTCTATGAAATCTATTTTTTACGATTTATCCAGTTCCTGTTTTTCCGGTACCCGATGTGTGCTGATGAAGTATGGACACTGTAAAGAAGGTTTTAAAAATCATGTGGTATTAGCATTGGTTGTCAACCGGGATGGTTTGCCGTTCTATTGGGAGGTGCTGCCGGGAAATACGGCTGATGTAAATACGATTGATTGGCTGCTGGGATGTATCAAAGAACGTTTTAAAATAGAGGGAATTACTTTGACCTTTGACCGCGGTATGGTTTCGGATGATAACTTAGCTGCGCTGGAAAGCGAAGAGATCAAATATATCTCGGCAATGGATAAAAACCAGGTAGAGGGGATTACAGGACTTGATTTCAGCCAATTTTCATTTTTAAAGCCGGAACTTGCCGGTGAACAATTCCAACAGTTGCCCCAGTTTACTAAAATTAACCATAACGCCTATTATCGTGAGATCAAAGTAGAAGGCAAACGCCGCTACATCCTCTGTTTCAATCCGCAGTTATTCAAAGATCAACGTAATGCAAGAACCCAGACCGTTGAAAATTTCCGCATGATTGCAAACACTCTTAATGAGCAATTATGCCAGGCAAAAAAATCACGTAATCACAAATCCACATATGCCAAATTTGAACGTCAATTATCGAAATTAAAGCTGAAAGGCTTTGTTGACGTAACTTTGAAGTTAAAACATGTAAAAGTAAAACTTTCCGACGGCAGTGAGCGAAATATTCGCACCTATCAGGCCGCTGTGTGTTTAGATGATGCAAAGATGTTTCGTGCCGGGCGACTGGACGGATTTTGGTTACTTGTAACAAACCATATAGAAAAAACAAAAGAGGGCTTTAAAGTCAATGCTTGCGAAGCGATAAAACCATATAGAGATAAAGTTGTTATAGAGTCGGCTTTTCGTGATATCAAGTCTTTTGTAGAAATTGAACCGATATTTGTATGGACTCCACTTCATGTCAAGGCACACTATACCATCTGCGTTTTGGCTTATCTTATCAATCGAATTCTCACACTTCGGCTTCATAAAAATAAAGGTGATAAAACCGGCAATATTGTTGCACACGAAAAGCTATACGAGGAATTATCCGATTGCTTAATCGATCATATTGAAGTGGAAAATCTAGGAAAGTCAGCACGAAAAATGACATGTCTTGGTGCCAAACAAAAAGAACTTTTAACCAGAGTC
>JAGLSW010000011.1 GCA_023135565.1 Candidatus Aminicenantota bacterium
CTTTTGAAAAAGTTTGATCAAAACTTCTTATAATTTAAAATCAAAAGCGCTCACACGCTGCTTAAAACCAAAAGCGCTATTCCCCCCCTATCAACATGATGTGCGGCACACTGCCGGTTTTCAGCAGCCCGTTAAATCCCGGCAAATCCTTATCCAACAGTTCCTTAAAAGATTTTTGATAACCGCTTAATCTATCTTTTAGAACCTTGTGCAGTTCCACCTGCTGGTCCGTGGGCGGAAAATCGGCTTTCGAAATTTCATAACCAAGGCTGGAAAATTTCAAATACAATTTAGCAGGCCAGCGTAAGGTGTCCTGTCCGGCGCCGGTCAATCTCACCTGGAATAACTTCCCTTCTAATTCCAGGAACTTTTTTTCCATGGCTTTACAAGCCGCAATTAAATCTTTGTTCTTCTCCTTATCTTCGCTTAAAAGACTATTTAAATCCAGCAATTGCTTGCGCAGCCATTCGATACGATTTATCATAGAAATAAGATCGTCCTGGTTCTTACGGATTTCCAGCAGCAGTCGGGTCTGCACTTTAATATCTTCGAGCGTACCGGCGGATTTGGGGTCTTTTTTCACCGTTAATTTTTGTTCGTATTCTTTGCCGTCTACCTTCAGTTTCAGGGTGTAAACGCCGGGTTTGACCCAGACATAAATCGGACCGCCCCAGGTTCTCAAAGGCCGCCAGCCCTGCTTGCCCAGCCTGACATGGGGCGCTCCTAAAGGCGCGGTGCGTAATTTGGGCCGCTGCTTTATTTCATAACAAAGGTTCCAGGCCAGCCGGTTTATACCGCTGTTCTTGCTTCCTTTCAGGCTGTTAACTTTTTCGCCCGTTTCATCGAAAATGTCGATGGTAACGCCGCCTTTGGGGGTTTCTTTCAGGTAGTAATTGATAATTGCCCCATAGGGCGGATTCTTACCGGCGCACTGGTCATTGGGATTAGTATCCTGCCCCTCCACCGCGAGAAGCCTGTAAGCCGGGCGCGGCTTAAAGAAAAAAACACCGGCTTTGAGCGCCTCCGGCGTCAACTGCTGCAAAGGGGTAATGTCGTCCATAATATAAAAACCGCGGCCATAGGTGCCTACCACTAAGTCGTTGAAATGTTCCTGTACCACTAACCAATGAACCGGCGCATGAGGCATTCCGGTTTGCAGCGGCGCCCAATTTTTGCCGTCATCGAAAGAAACATACAACATGTTTTCCGTGCCTAAGTAGAGCAGCCCTTTTTTCACCGGGTCCTCCCTGATGCAGTGGGCATAACTTAAGAACCCCCGGGGAATCCCGCTGCCCAGCCATTTCCAGGTTCTGCCGTAGTCGGCGGTTTTATAAATGTAGGTTTTCCAGTGATTCATTTCGTGCAGATCGGCGGAAAAATAACAAACCGCGGCATCGTACCTGGAAGGTTCGATATTGGTAATCTTGCCTTTGGGGGGGAAATCGGGGATATTTTTAGTGACGTTCAACCAGTTTTTGCCGCCGTCCCGGGTAAGATAGAGCAGGCCGTCATTGGAACCGGTCCAGATTTGGCCTTTCTCTAAAGGCGATTCGGCAATAGCAAAAACGCAGCAGCTCATGGAAGGATCGGCGCTTTCTTTAGTAATGCCGCCGTTTCTTTTTAACATTTCCGGGTCGGCGCTGGTTAAGTCGGGGCTGATCACCTGCCAGCCCTGCCCGCCGTTAGTAGTGCGGTGCACATATTGACTGCCCACGTAGACGGTATTATGGTCATGGGGCGAAATAGTAATAGGAAAAGTCCATTGAAAACGGTATTTAAGTTTTTCCGGAGCAGCGCCGATATTATCTTCTCGCCAGACGCTCACCCCCCGGCAGTGGCCGGTGATGCGGTCATAGCGGTCCAGTATGCCCTGGAAATTTCCCGACCAAACGATATTGTTGTCTACCGGGTCGGGCACGGCGAAACCGGCTTCCATACCGCCTACGGAATGCCAGACGGTAGAAGGTATGCGCCAACTGCCTAAGTAGTTGCTGGGCCCGCGGTAGGAAGGGCCGTCCTGTTTGTTGCCGTAGAGATAATAAGGAATGTCGTTATCCACTGCCACATGGTACATTTGCGCGATGGGCAGCGCAGCGCCTAACCAGCTTTTGCCGCGGTTGCCGGTAATGGTGATAAACTGGTCGTTGGCAATGGCAATACGGTCCGGGTTTTTTGGATCGATCCAGATATCATGGCTGTCCACGCCTTTGTGGCGTATTCTTTTGTAGGTAATACCGCCGTCCAGAGAGAGGCTGGTTTGCGCGGCAGTGAAATAGATTTCATTACAATCGTCCGGGGCCGCCGCACAGCGCGAATAATAAATAGGCCGCTGGTGCAAATTATGACTGCGGTTCACCAAACGCCAGTTAAGGCCGCCGTTATCGGAACGCCACAACGTGCCCTCATGACTTTCGATAATCGCGTAGATACGGTCGGAATCATCCGCCGACATGCACAGGGCGATTTTTCCCGTTTCTCCCCGGGGTAAACCCTTCGTTAGTTTTTTCCAGGTATCGCCGCCGTCGGTAGACATAAAGATACCGCCGCTTTTGCCGCCGCTGTTCCTGGACCAGTGGGTAAAATGAAAAGGCCACATCCCGGCAAACAAGATGCGCGGATTGTTAGGGTCCATTACGATGTCGCTGCAGCCCGTATTTTCATCTACGAAGAGAACTTTTTGCCATGTTTTGCCGCCGTCTGTAGTGCGAAAAACGCCCCGTTCCGGCTGCGGCCCGTGACAGTGGCCCATAACAGCGGCAAAAACGATATCCGCGCTGCCGGGATGAATAACGATGCGGCCGATTCTTCCCGATTTATCCAGGCCCATATGACTCCAGGTTTTGCTCGCGTCGGTGGATTTGTAAATGCCGTCTCCTACGGAAATATCGTTGCGGATAAAAGTCTCCCCGGTTCCGGCCCAAACAATATTGGGGTCGCTGTAAGAGACGGCCAGGGAACCGATGGAGGAAACTTTTTGTTTATCGAAAACCGGCTTCCAGTTTATTCCTCCGTCTATAGTTTTAAAAATACCGCCGGAAGCGGCCCCGGCATAATAGATATTGCGATCTCCCGGCACCCCGGCTACGGCGATAGAGCGGCCTCCCTGGGGGCCGATAAAACGGTATTTCAGTGTGCTGTAAATTTTCGGGTCTACTTTGAAACCCGGCTTTCCTTTTGCAAGAGCTTTGTGCTGCCCCTGTAAAACGAAGAACAGGGTTGTACAAACGAGCAGGATAATAAAAAAATTACTTTTTTTTCTTTTCATATTTCACCTCTTTATGGTTTTGGCGGCCATTACGTGGCGGTACTGAGCGCTAATATCAAGAAACATTATACTATTTTGCCCAACAAAAGGCCAGTAATTATTTTTTTGACCCACGGATTATATATCTTATTAGCCTGTCATGAAATTAGCCACAGAGCACACCGAGGACACAGAGAAAAAACAAAAGCATTAAACCACGAAGCACACGAAGGGCACGAAGAAAAAAGCAAAAAATAAAAGAGACGGGCTTTTGATGATTGAGAAGCCAAAATTCCCCTCTCGAGACTTGCCGGGAGGTGGCACTGAGGGGCTTTTTTGTTTTTTGCCCCGAAGTGACGGGGTGTGTTAGCGCTTTTGATTTTAATTATCAAAAGTTTTGATTAAACTTTTTCAAAAGTTTAGCCCCCGGCAGGGCCGCCGGAGGCAAGAGCTTTTTTGATTTTAAATTATAAAAAGTTTTGATTAAACTTTTTCAAAAATTTAGCCTCCCCGGCAGGGGCCGCCGGAGGCATAGAATGATTTCCTACATATCATAGAGGCGGGCTAACACATCATAGAGTTTCTCTATTATGTCAAGGTAAATTTTTTATATATCATAGACCTTCTCTATTATTTTCCGGAAAAATTTATAGACATCGCAGCCGATTTTTATTATTTTCCGGCAAATTCCCTATATATCACAGACATCCTTTATTATTTCTAAGAAAAAAGTATCGGTATAATAGCCGGTCTCTATTATGTGTAGGCAAAAGTCACCGGTATAATAGCGAGCCTCTATGATGAACATTGATTCTTGCCTGTCCCCTAATCGCTCCTAATCACTTCCCTAAAAAATAATTGACCGCTTCCGGTTGACAATTTTTGTTTTTGAATTATAATAAAGAGTGATAAGGAGGCAAAATGCAAACATCGGCTATGGATGTTAATCTTTTGAAAGAAATGCTAAAAGGAGTAGTAAGAGAAGTCATCCAGGAGGAAATGCTAAAATTAAAACTGTCACTGATTCCCACTGTGTCCGATAACGAGATGGAAGAAATCAATAGAGAGTTAGGTGAGCCTGCGCAGTATGAAAAAGAAGAATTTGAGACACTCGATCTATAATGGAATGGACAGTAAAATTAAATAAGTCTGATGGTCTCGTAAAAAGTCATT
>JAGLSW010000110.1 GCA_023135565.1 Candidatus Aminicenantota bacterium
GCAGGGCCGCCGGAGGCAAGACCCTCAGAGTTCTCGAATGCCCGTTTGCTGGATGCTGAACACTTACAAAAAAACTCACTCCTTTTTTTTGAATTTTATGGTAAATTTTGTTCCGCCCTCTCTATCTAAATCTATCACTCCATGCAACTGCATCACTAAAGAAGTAACCAATTGCATACCGAGACTATTACTCTGCCGGAAATCTATATCCTCCGGGATCCCGATACCGTTATCCGCGGCAATCAATGTATAATCATACTCTTTATCCTTACTCTTAGTCAGGTTAACCCGGATTTCACCTTTCTTTTTTTCGGGGAACGCATATTTCAGGGAATTGGAGATAAGTTCGTTGATAATCAAACCCAGGGGGATAGCCGTATCGATGCCCAGGCCGATATTCCCGATCCGCGTTTTCGATTTCACCCGGCCGGCGTGCAGGGAATAGGAATCGAACAAATAAGCGATCAAGTTGCGAATATATTCACGCAAATCGATCTTCGATAAGTCTTTAGACTCGTACAATCTCTCATGAACCAGGGACATTGCCCTAACCCGTTCCCGGCTGACCTGTAATATTGCCACGGCCTGTTGATCGTCGATGTATTTAGACTGCAGGCTAAGAAGGCTGGTAATAATTTGCAAATTGTTTTTGACCCGGTGGTGGATCTCTTTTAGAAGCACCTCTTTCTCTTTGAGAGAAGCTTCTATTTTCTCCTCTGCTCTCTTTCGTTCGCCGATCTCCTGTTCCAGGTCCTGCGTCCTTTCCTTTACTTTTTGTTCTAAATTCTGGTAGAGCCGGGCATTTTCGATGGAGATTGCCATGTGCGCGGACAGCAAGTTCATCACTCCCACCCGGTGCGGGGTAAATGCGCCTGTGGTCAGGTTATTTTCTAAGTAGAGGATACCGTTCAATTTGCCCTGGTTGAGAAGCGGTATACATAAAATGGATTTCGAACGATTTTTCATTACATGGGGGTCCCCGGTAAAGTCGCCCTCTTTTTCAGCATTATCTAAGACCACCATTTCACGGCTGCGGCACACATGTTGGATAATGCCGTGGGAAATATTTTTTTTGTGTTCGACGTTGATGGATTGCAGCACAGCGACGGCGCTTTTATTCACATGGCTTTCAGCTTCGATAAGCCATTGACCCGATTCTTCCAAAACTAAAAATCCTGTCTCCGCGCCCACATTCTCGATAACGATTTTCATCATTTTTTTCAGCAAATCGGACAGCACGATCTCCCCGGAAATGGCCTGCGCTGCCTTTAACAGCGTATCGAAATCTAAATCGCCGGCGCTTAAACTGGTTATCGTAATGGTGGTGTCCTTCTGAAAAGCCGGGTATTTGGCTGCCGCGGAACTGCTGTAATCCTTGATCTCCAGTAACTGGGGGTGCATATCCTCTAAATGGCTTACTTTTGCTTCAGCGCCCCACGAGGAATAGCAGCGCCTGGCCCGCTCCATATAAGCGGCGGCGATAAAATCCCGCTCCCTACCCTGGTAAAAGAGAGCCGCCAGTTCGCAAGCCAGCGCTTCTTCGTTCAGGTAACCGTGTTCTTTCGCCAGCTCGACAGCCTGGTCGTAACATTTTACCGCTTCCTCGTTCCTGCCCGACACCCGGTGTTTTTCGGCTTCTACTAAGTGCCATTTATGCAAGAAATTCATCGGGGCGTGCCGGGCCCACTTTTTCATCTTACGCTGGTTTGCGGCTACTTTTTTTTTGATACGCTTTTGTTTGGCCCGGGGCAGGCCGGCACAGCGGGCCAGGGCAGTCAACGAGTCGTAAAAATGGAATACGGCAAGAGCAAAAGACCCGACTCCACCCTTTAAGTGCCGGACTGTTTCCTGTGCTATTTCCGCTGCCCGGTCATATTCCCTGAACAGGAAACAGGACATGAATTTTTGCAGGTACAGGTAGCTGAGGGCGCTTTTATCGCCTGCCGCCGACATAAGGGGAACCATTTCCGTTTCGTCGAAACACTCGCCGCTCAAGCGGCAGGGGTCTTCAGACATGCCCATCAGGTTCAGGCTCGCCTGGCGGCCTACTTTTAGCAGGTAATACACTCTTTCCGGGTAAAAATGATTCAAGGTATAACTGTAGTTCACCGCCTCCTGTTCGATTTGCGGCAGCGGCTTACCGGCCAGGGCAGCATAAACACAGTAACCTCCGGCGCCAAAAGCAGCGTACTCGACATCCCCGGTTAACAACCCGGTGCGATAGGTTTCCTGCAGGGGCTCCAGCGCCTCGCGCAGATGCTCTTTCCAGGGCCTGATCAGGTAATTGATCATCATGAGAGTTCTTGCTTTGTGTTCCTTATGGCCATCCCGGCTGCTCAACTGTTCAGCCAATTTGCCGAAACCGTAACCGCTGTCTATCCGGCCCAACACAGCGCATAACATCATGCCATAGGCAGCATAAGCAAAGGGAGATTCGGGCGAATTGCCGTATTTTACGGACAGGTTGACCATTTTTAAGATCGAAAGCGGTATTAATTCGGGAGCAGCAAAATAAATAATAAAACCGGCGCTGACAAGAATACGCATTGCCGCCAGTTTCTCGGGGTCTTTCATGGCCGGGAGGTGGAGCAAGTCGTCCGGGCGCTTGCCGGTTAGAACTAACTTTGTCTTCAATAGTCCGGACAATAAATGCAGCTTGTTCGGTTTACGGGGCAGCCTCACCCCCAGCATTTGCAGCGCAGACAGGGCTGTTTTCACTGCCTGCCGGGGTTTGTTATGCGCTGCGTAAGCAAGGGTTTCTACTTCATAGGCCGGTACTTTATCTAATAAGGTGCGGGCATTTTTTAGCACGGCTGCGGTATTTTTTTCCACCTGCCCGAGGTCACCGCGGAGATAAGCCGCTTGCGCTGCTTCCACATGGAGCGTTAAAGTTAGATCGTACTGTCCCTGCCAACTGCCGGCCGGCAGCACAGCCAATCCTGCGTTAAGATAATCCGCCGCTTCCTCATAAGCGGCTGCCGATTTTGCCTTCCTACCGGCCTGCAAATTTAGCCCGGCTGCTTTTATTTTTTCCGGCTCTTCGATCAAAAGCTGCAGCCCTTTGTTAAACCGGTTAGCCACGGCGAATATGTGTTCCTCGATTTTCTCCGCCGGCCAGTTTTCCAGCAGCAGCCTGCCGAGACGTAGGTTGGTGGCCTGCACTGCGTTTATAGGTATTAATGAATAGGCTGCCTGCTGCAC
>JAGLSW010001100.1 GCA_023135565.1 Candidatus Aminicenantota bacterium
TCACCGGTTCTTACCACCACCTTCAACTCGAGTATTTCCTTCTGCTTTTTATAATTTCGCTCCCGCCTCAGGTACCACAGGATTGTTAAGGTCAAAATAAATATACCGGTTATCACCTGGAACCACCAGGTTTTCCAGACAGGAGGATAAATAACGATCTTCAATGAAGCGCCTTTTGTATTCCAGGCGCCGCTGCTGCCGCACCCGGTAACTTTAAAGGTATATTCGCCATGTTCGGTAATGGTGTAAGTGGCAAAACGTCTTTTGCCGTCCGTAGTAATCCAGGAATTATCCAAACCCTCCATCTTGTACTTGTAGCTATTTTTTCCCGGGGCCGCATAATCCAATGCCGCAAATTCAAAGGAAAAAAAATAATCCCGGGAAGTGAGTGTTAATTTATCCAATTCCGATACCGGTTTTTCCAATTGTACTTCTTTATTAAATTTCCGGAAAGCTGTAATCACGATAGGTGGAATATGACTGTCTTCCTTAATATTGCCGGGAAAAAAGGCATTTAAACCGTTAACTCCACCGAAATACAATTTACCCTGCGCATCTTTATAACAGGAATTACTATTAAATTCATTGCCCTGCAGACCGTCTTTTTTACTAATATTGTTAGTTTCGCCGGTCAAAGGATTTAGCTTACTCAGCCCCTGGTTGGTACTCGACCAGATAAAACCCATATCGTCTCCTAAGATGGCGTAGATCACATCTCCCGGAAGACCGGTTTTCTTACTATAACGGGTAAATTCATCCTTTTGGGGATTCAACTTATTCAGCCCTCCGCCCATAGTGCCTACCCAGATTCTCCCGGTTCTGTCTTCATAAAGGGACAGCACATAATTATAACTCAAACTATGCTGATCCCTGGGATCAAATAAATAGCGAGTAAAAATCTTTTGCCGCGGATCGAACTTATTAAGCCCCTGCTTGGTGGCAATCCACAGGTTACCTACCCTATCGCCGATAATCGTCTCGATATTATTATGGCTCAGGCTGCCGGCTTCCCGGGGATTGTGAATATAATGCAAAAAAGTCTCCGCCGCGGGATCGAATCTTTCCAGTCCGCCTTCCCAGGTACCCAACCACAAAATCCCCCGGGCATCCTCGTAAATCGAGGTCACATAATTACTATTTAAACTGCCCGGGTCCAGCGGGTCGCTCATATATCTCTTAAACTTCCCGCTGCGGGGGTCGAACCTATTAAGGCCGCCGTTAGTGCCGATCCAGATAAAACCGCTGCGGCCCTCATGCAAAAAATAAATCTCATTATTACTCAAACTACCGGCGCTGCGGGGGTTATGGACGTAACGTTTATAGATATTTTTTTTGCTGTCAAAACGGTTAAACCCACTGCTATTGGTACCGATCCACAATACACCGGATCCCCGCGGCGCTTCGATAATAGCAGAGACATCATTATGACTCAAACTATTATCGTCTGCGGGGTCGTGACCATAATATTCAAATAACGCAGCCTTAGGATTATATTTATTTATCCCGCCATTAAAATTTCCAAACCATAAAATCCCGGTTCGATCTTCAAAAGCCGCGATTACAGCATCGTTACTTAAACTATCCGGGTACCGGGAATTATATCGAATACGAGTAAAAATCCCTGCCACCGGGTCGAATTTGTTTATCCCACCTCCCCAGGTGCAGAGCCACAGGTTCCCTTTTTTATCCTCAATAATGTAATGGACGTCATTGTGACTTATACCGGTGTTGTCCCGGGGATCAAAAGTATAGGATACAAAAGTCCCGGTTTTAGGATCGAATCTATTAAGCCCGCCGGTAGTTCCGATCCAGAGTATTCCATTCCTATCTTCGCAAATGCAGTTGATTGTATTATGAATCAAACTGTCGGGATTACCCGGTTCATGGATATAATGCGTAAATGACTTCGTGTTGGGCTCAAACCTGTTCAAACCTCCCTTTGTGCCGACCCAGAGAGAACCAGCATCGTCTCCATGTATAAAAGTAATCTCATCATTACTGATGCCGGCCGGGTGCTTGGGATCATAAAGATAGCGTTCAAATATTTCCGTTATAGGGTCGAACCTATTGAGTCCCCTTTCGGTTCCTATCCAAAGAGCGCCGCTGCGGTCTTCGTGTATAGAAAAAACAATATTATTACTTAAAGAATTATTCTCTCCTGCTTTGTGAACATAACGTTTAAAAGTTCCGTTTCGCGGATCGAATCTATTAAGGCCCTCATCCGTGCCGATCCATAAGATTCTTTCCTTATCTGCGTGAAGGCACCATATATTGTTATGACTAAGGCTGTTGGAATTTCCCGGCTCATGGCGGTAAATTTTGAAAGTATAACCGTCATACCTGTTGAGCCCGTCCCTGGTGCCGAACCACAAAAAACCGGTTTTGTCTTGAAGTATACATTTCGGTGTATTATTAGATAAACCACGCTCCGTGGAAATGCGCTCAAATCTAATATTTTGCTGCTGCCCGATCAGGCTGGTTAAGGGTAACAAAAGTAAAAACACTACTCCAAATATTTTCAAGTATAAAGAACACGGACATTTTTTTTTCATCTTCGTTTAATTGTAGAGAATATGCCATTACATGGCGGCAATACACAACATGTTTTACATATTTCAAGTTTCCACCGTCAGGTGGCTATATTTTCAAACTTAGTCTTTAAAAAAACACTATAACACAAGTAAGCTTAAATTTCCAGCCCCCGTTGTTCCCCAAATCCACCGCCTAATAACGGGCGGCTGTGATGGGCGCGCCGCGCTCCCGCCCCCTACGAACGGAAATCAAACTAAGCAATACTTTTCGATTGAATTTTATCTTGTCCTCGTCAAAAATGTGCACGGTGCGTTGGAATGTTGGAATGATGCATTTAGAAAATTGGGGTAATGGGCTGAGAAGATAATCGGTAATCGGGGACGGGAGAAGCCCATTCAGCAGGAGTGCGGCGCACTCTCCCTCATTAGCCTTCGGCGACCCTCCGGGGGCGCCCCCCATTGGGTTCATCGTCGGGGGCCAGCGACACACCGTACTTTCTGAAAAAAGTGGGACAAAAACTTTTATTTATTTAGAAGCAAAGGCGCCACCCTGCTGCGAAGCAGCTTATGTGCATCATGATTGCCTGTCCCCTTTTCCCTCTCTTACCTTAAACCAAAAGCGAAAAAAATGCGTATATTAGCATTAAGGAGTGACATAATAGTGGAGCGAGACCCGGAGGTTTAAATTGAATAGAAAGAAAAGAATTCTTATACTCTTCATATTTTTTACCTGGATGCTGATGCTCACTCTTTCTTTAGCAGGTAAAGCAGCCAAAAAGGAGAAAACCGGAAATAAAGAGCAAAAAGTAGTTTCCGCTTATAAAGCTGACGAAACCATCAAAATCGACGGCTTCTTAAAAGAAGAAACCTGGCAAAATACAGGTTACAGCAGCTTTACCCAATCAGAGCCGGAAGACGGCGCCGCCCCCACGGAAAAAACAGTCGTCTGGATGGCTTTCGACCAAAAAGCAGTTTACGTGGCTGCTCGCCTCTACGACTCGGAACCCGGTAAGATTATCGGGCTGTTGGGCCGGCGGGACGATTTTGTGGATTCCGATTGGTTTATTTTCTCGGTAGACCCATATTACGACCGGCGCAGCGGCTACCAGTTCGCCGTTAATCCGAAAGGCTCGATCACCGACTGGACTATTTTTAACGACGAAAGTAGGGACGAAACCTGGGACGGCATCTGGGACAGTGCCGCCCGCATAGACGATAAAGGCTGGACAGTGGAAATCCGCATCCCCTTCGACCAACTGCGTTTCAAAAAAAAGGAAAACTACGTCTGGGGGGTTAACTTTCGCCGCTTCATCAAACGAAAAAATGAGCAGGTGATGTTCTCCTGGACGCCCAAAGAAGAGAGCGGCTTTGTCTCCCACTTTGCCCGCTTAGAAGGAATCAAGGATATCAACCCGGGACGCCTGATCGAGGTCGTGCCCTTTACCGCCGGTAAAGCGGCTTTCAGCACCGCAGAAGAAGGCAACCCTTTTGAAACCGGGAAAGATTATTCAACCAATGCCGGTGTGGATATGAAAATCGGACTAAAAAGCAATCTTACCATGGACCTGTCGTTTAACCCCGATTTCGGCCAGGTAGAGGTGGACCCGGCAGTGATTAATCTCGAAGCCGCGGAAACCTATTTTTCCGAAAAAAGACCTTTTTTTATCGAAGGTTCCAGTATCTTCCGTTTCGGTAGGGGAGGGTCCAACCGCTTTATCGGGGCTAATTGGGGTGATCCCAGCTTTTTTTACAGCCGCAGGATAGGGCGTTCTCCGCAGGGATACGTGGATTCCGAAGGCTATGTCAGGTACCCGGAATGGACCACCATCTTGGGCGCAGCCAAAATTACCGGCAAGATCGGCAGCGGCTGGAACGTCGGCTTTTTGAGCGCCGTCACTGAACGGGAATATGCTGAAATAGATTTGAACGGTTTGCGCTCAAGTGAAGAAGTAGAACCTTTCTCTTACTACGGTGTGCTGCGCGCCCAGAAAGAATTTAATGAAGGCCGCCAGGGATTGGGTTTTATTGCCACTTCCGTAGTTAGGGACCTGCGCACCGATTATCTCAAAGAAGCCTTAAACAGCAGCGCAGCCAGTTTCGCTTTAGACGGCTGGGCCTTTTTAGATAAAGATAAAATCTGGGTATTTACCGGCTGGTTCGGCGGCACCAGGGTTGCCGGGAGTAAAGAAAGAATTTATGATCTCCAGGTTTCTTATCCCCATTACTTTCAGCGGCCCGATGCCGACCATATAGAACTCGACGAGGACGCCACTTCTTTGAACGGTTGGGCAGGCCGGTTTACCTTGAATAAACAGAAGGGCAATTTTCTTTTTAATGCCGCTTTAGGAGCGATTTCTCCCGGTTTTAACTCAACGGATATGGGCTTCCAGTGGTTCAGCGGTATGGTTAACGGGCACATCATGGTGGGATACCAATCTTTTAAACCCGGGAAAATTTTCCGGGAATGGGCGGTTAATCTTTTCACCCAAAGGAATTATGATTTCGGCGGCAATAAAATCGGAGAACAGCGTTTGATATTTATTTCCCATTTTAGATTTCTCAATTATTGGAGCGCTTATTACCAGTTGAGTGTCAATCCTAAAACGTGGATGAAATTTTTTACCCGGGGCGGTCCCCTGGCGCTGCGATTGCCCCACACCTGGATGAATTTTAGTATTCACAGCGATGACCGGAAAAAAATAGTATTTATGATAGGCGGGTATTATTCCACCGAGGAATCGGGTTCTGAAACGAAAGCCGGTTACCTGGGGCTGCGTTGGAAACCCAGTAGTAATTTCAGTATCGGTCTGTTCCCCGATTATAGTTTCGAGAATAATGTAGCCCAATGGGTGACCAACGTGGAAGACCCGTTCATGACCGATACCTTCGGCACCCGGCATGTCTTTGCCAACATAAAACAAAACACCCTTTCCTGCGCTATCCACATCAATTGGATCTTCACCCCGAAACTCAGCTTGCAGGGGTATATTCAGCCTTTTATCGCAGTGGGGGATTATCAAGGTCTAAAAGAGTTTGCCCGGCCTAAGAGTTTTGATTTTAATCTTTACGGGGAGAACGGTTCGACCATTTCTTACGCGGACGAGACTTATACCATCGACCCTGACGGCCCAGGTCCGGCCCCGTCTTTTTCATTGGGTAATCCTGATTTTAATTACAAGTCGCTGCGCGGCACGATAGTGCTCAGGTGGGAATACCGGCCCGGTTCTACATTGTATGCCGTATGGACGCAGAACCGTGTCGATGATTATTCCGATCCCGGTGATTTTCGTTTTGGGCGGGATTTCGGGAATTTGCTTCGTGCGCCCGGTGACAATATATTTATGTTAAAGTTCACCTACCGCTTCAAGATGTAGTAAACGGGCTGAATTATGATTTATGAATGATGAGAGGTGCTCTACAATTACTCCGATCTCATTTAACCATGAATGCGGGCGCGAGTGCGGCTTGACTGTTCTTATTTTTTTCGCTCAAGCAACAGAGGCGACAGGCACAAAGCTAGCCGGTTCCACATAAGTTAAAGGTATGCCCCTGTTGGGGGATTCCTGGAAAAAAGATAACTTTAAAAATTTGTTTACTGGACTTGTGCTCATTGCAAGAAACGCTTGTTCTTGTAAGTCTTCCGGTAGTTCGTTGAGTTTATCGAGGGGGTAGCTGCGCGGTCCATATTCCGTCCGTTCTGTAAGGATCGAAAAATGGAGCAGCGTTAAGCTGACGGCACGCCCGGTTTCCCGGTTGAGCCGTAACAGGATGTGGTCGGTGAGTTCAACGCCTGCCGCGGACTCGTTCTCATCAAAAAATATATCCAGTATATCTTCGTTCTCGTCATATCGGAGGCGAATGATCGCCCCGTTTTGATCTTTTATTTCCCGTCGGTGTACTTTTAAGTTACTCATACTTTCACCTTTTTGATACGATGTATTTTGCCCAACCTGTTACTACGAAATTATTCGGCTCGTAACTTCCTGTATTGTCAAGTTGGGTCTTAAAGATTACGATGACGACTATGTGATTGTTTTCCGGTAATAATTTTTCAAACTGTTTATAATAACGATATTCATTAGGCAGCAGTGTGTCTTGTTTACGATGCCCGGTCCGTATGGTCTGCAAGAATTCTTCTAAGAAAGGTTCTAATTCAGGCCGTGCTTCTAATATGTGATGCCAACGCTCTTCGGTTAGATAAATCTCATTACCGTGTCGATCATGAACTATCCATTTTTTCATCGTTAATACCTTCATTAGGATAAATAGTCTCCTCTAATGAATAACATAATTTTGTTATAAATTCAACTGTCTTCAAAAATTTAAAAAGAAAATTAGCCTGTCCCTTTTTTTGCCCAAATAATGCCGGGTTGACATTTTTGTTTATTCATTCTATTATAAAAGCATGAAAAGAAGAATTTTTTTTGCCGGGAATATGGCTGCCCAGGAGGAAAAATATGAACCTACAAGCAATTATAAACGATATAGAACTGCTTCCGCCTGAAAAACATGAAGAAGTAGCGGACTTTATCGAATTTCTTAAAACCCGATTCAGCGTTAAGAAGAGCCGTGTCTCAATTACCGATACAACCTCTGCCATGCAGCCCGATCGTTTTTTCGGTATGTGGGCTGACCGTGAGTCGAGGAGAGATAGTGCGTCGTGGGTTAGGCAGCAGCGGGAAAAAGAATGGGGGCCGCGAGATGCTTGACATCATTTTAATAGATACAGACCACATAAGCGGGATTCCAATAACGCCCGTTGACGGTGCCGACAGGCGATAATCCTGTTTTATAAGGCTTATTTTTTTACCGGTTTTTCTACTTTCTTTTTGGTTGGCGCCGGTTTAGCAGCTTGTTTTTTGGACGGCGGCGCTTGCTGAGGATTAATTTCCAACAGTTCAACCTCGAAAATCAAGCAGGCATTGGGTGTGATGTCCTTACCCATGTTGCGCTCACCATAAGCGAGGTTCGCCGGTACGAAAAACTTAAATACACTGCCTACTTTCATCAACTGCAGTCCTTCGGTCCAGCCTTTTATAACGCGGGTCAGGGGGAAAGTGGAAGGAGTGCCCCGTTTATAGGAACTATCGAATTCAGTACCGTTGATAAGGGCACCCTTGTAGTTTACTTTTACCGTGTCTGCGGTTTTCGGATTCGCGCCTGTGCCGGCCTTGATAATTATATATTGCAAACCGCTTGCCGTGACTTTTACACCTTCTTTTGTGGCGTTTTCTTCCAGGAATTTTTTACCTTCTTCTATGTTTTTCTCACCCTGGATTTTTCTTTTCTCACCCTGGATTTTTCTTTTCTCATCGAACCTTTTTCTTACTTCTTTCTGGAAATCCGTCAGGGCTTTTTTCATATCTTCGATGGTCATTTGCGCTTTTTCCTCACTGATATAAGCGTCAACGACACCTTGCATCATAATAAAGAGATCGACATCATCTTTAGCATCCCTGACGCTTTGGCCCATATTGTAACCCAGGGCATAGCTGCCTTTTTGCTTCAGGGTTTCCAGTTTCACTTTTTGTGTGAACGCTTTCTTGACGTCTTTGGAATTTTTCAACCCGCCGCAGTTTACCGCGGTAATCAATACGATAATTAATGATAAAATAAATAATTTTTTCACTTTTTTCCTCCTATTGGAAATTCTTTTTATCGAACCTGGATTTTGCGCTTACAGCGCAGTATGGAGCACTTCCAGTGCGATATTAATAACACCTTTTATATCATTCGAATGCCCATTGCCGGGTGGTTTTGTTTCGATAAGTTATAGATTTTACCAGAAAAACAAAAAATTACAAGTTCCAGGAAGCAAAAAAACAGTGCCGGCCCCGGGACAGCTCCAGCATTCTCAGCCCCAGCTAAAAGCATACTCGACGAACTCTCGAGGGCTATAGGACTGAGATAGGACGAATAAGACGTATGCGGGGTCTGGAGAGGCAACAACAACAGGAAATTGGGACAGACGCACTGCGTCATCCGCTCCACCCGAAAAACGCCCCTTATAGGTTCCCCGCGCTGCGGGGGGATTCGTCATGCCTGCCTCCTTCATACATGCCAATTATCTTTTTGGCGATCCCCTTTTCATCGAAAACAAAACGAAGCCGGAAAGAAGACGGGTCTTTAAGTATAAAGATGTCCTTGGAGAGAGGATACAACTTTTTATCATCTTTGTTAGCCGCATTTTCGCGGAAATAATAGAGGCTGCCGTTCTCCAACTTGATATGCCGCTCCCCATAATCACCCACCATGGTTTTCAAATAATCCCGGGACAATACGGCAGGCGTTTCTATGGCTTTGATATATTCTAAAGCCCAGGTTATACTTTTGTCGGCGTCGGCGGTCTTTTTACCTATTCTTAAAGACAGGGCCTTCTTATAATAGAAACGTGCCTGCTTCCATTCGGCTTTTTGCAGGTAAGCCCCGGCCAGGTCTTTGTGAGCATTATAAGATCGTGGAAAAGCATCGAGGTTCATACTAAATATTTTAAAGGCTGCTTCCTTAGCTTCAATATCCAGCAGCCCCCTACCCAACCTTCTTAACTGCACTTCCGACAGCCTTTTTTTCCGGGCCGGGTCTTTTTGTTTTTCTTTAATGTTCTTTATCACTTCAGCGATTCCTTTTTTTAAATAGGTGCGCATCAACTGCACACCGGGCGAATCGTGCCGGTCATAGGACATCAACGGGGAACTTATTACAGGGTGTTCTCCGCCGAGGGCCGCCCGGACCAACTCCGTGGCGATACTCAGCCCCTGGGTACAGTTGGTAAAATAGACCACTCCTAATTTCTCTTTTTTAAAAGCAATAAAAAAAGCCTTAAAATCCCCGTTATCACCCCAATGCCAATAGGCTTCACCCTGGTCCGTATGCTGTAAGCCGACTCCTAAACCCCAAAAGATCGCTGCCATCTTTTCAAGCTTAACCTGGGGTTTGAGCATTTCCTGCAGCGTTTCTTTTTCCAGGCCCTGTTCATTCATAATCGCCAGCATGAACCGGGCGTAATCGGAAGCCGTGGTTTTCAAACTGTGGGCCGCATTGCCCCGCGAACCCCGGCGCAGCCTCTTAGACAGCAAATAATCGTGGGGCGCTGCCGATTGTTCTTCGTACTTTTTTTCCCAGACAAAGCTGCTTTCTGTCATACCTAAAGGCTGGAAAACCATTTCCCGCATGAAGTCTTCCAACTTCTTCCCGGTCAGTTTTTCCACCACCCGCTGCAAAAAAACAAAACCTTCACCCGAATAACTGAATTTTTCTCCCGGTGTGAAGAGGATATTTAATTCGCCATTACGCCAGTTGGGGAAACCGCAGGAGTGGCTCATCACCATACGGGCGGTTATTTTTTTCAACCGTTCATCTTTGCCGATAGTCCCTGAAAACTTTTCCCGGATATAGGATTCGGTTACATACTGCATCAAAGGTTTATCTAAATCCAGCGTCCCTTTTTCTACCAATTTGAGCACGGCATAGGCGAAAACCGCTTTACTCAGGGAGGCGGCTTCAAAAACGCTTTTTTGGGTGACCGGTTTTTCGGTTTTTGTGTCTTTCACCCCGAAGCCTTTTGCCCAGGCCAATTTCCCATCCCGGATAACAGCGGCGGAGAGTCCCGGGATCAAGCCTTTTTCCATCAACTGTGGAATCTCTTTTTCCAATTGTGCGATTAGTTCGGCTGTGTTTATCTTTGTTTTCAGGGGTTCTGCTGCCGGGCTTTGCGGCTTTTCCGCCGCTTGTTTCTGCGGCTCCCCCGCCGCCGGGTTTCCTGTTTCGCGCTGCGCAGAAACGTATCCTAAAAATAAAAAACTAAGACTGCATAAAACCATCAGGGGTAATATCCCGAATCTGTTTATTTTTCTCATATTGCCTCCTTTATACCTGGGAATTATTATTTAATAGTTAAATTATTATAGTTAATATAATAGAAACGAATTCCCGCGGAAAAAGTTTACTTCAATTCTCGCCCCTCTTAGTTCCGCCCCTGAAAGCCGGTATAATGATTTGACATAAAGTTGCACATTTGCTATAGTTACATCTGAGGATAAATAAGATGGCTAACGCAAACCAAATAGAAAGAATAATTAGCGATATAAAAATATTAGACTATTATGGAAAATTACAAATTCTTGAAAAGCTTGTCAGGCTCCTGAAAAGCCCCGGCCCAATCGAAGCGGGAAAAAAACATTCACTGCTGGAGTTGGAGGGGCTGGGAGAAGAGATATGGAAAGATATTAATGTAGATGAATATATCGATCAAGAAAGGAATTCATGGGATTAATTGAAAAAGTTCAAGGGAAATTAAAAAGATTAAATTTGGTAGAGGATATACCGGTAATCATCCTGGATGACTTTATATAAGTTCTAAATCCCGCGCACAATGACTTCTATCATTTCCTACCTCCGTTTATATAACAAATCCCCAACAGGCAGCGGGGCATCATTCATTTTTCTTTTATCCCGGTTTCAAATCGGCCAATACTTCCTCCATGTTTTTGTAACGCTTGTTAATGTCTCTTTCGAGACATTTCAAAATAACCGCCTTTGTTTTTCCAGTGACTCCCTCGATTTTAGGGGTAAAGCCCGGGTCTAAGATATTCCTCCGGCTGTCGAATGGAATTCTTCCCATCAGTACCCGGTACAATGAAACCCCAAATCCCCATACATCTTCACGTTCATCTTCTTCCAGGTGGAGAAGCGAGATTCGTTCCGATGATAAATAGGCCCATGTATTTGTTTTTAACGATTCATCTCCGTTTATTTCCTTAATCGATTTTTTTAGTTGGCGGGATTGCCCAAAGTTAATGATTTTTACAATATTACCGGCCTCGATCATAATGTTCCGGAGTTGTACATTCCTATGCAAAATCCCCTTTTTATGAATTTCCAGAAGGCCCGCCGCTGCCTGGTTCATTATCGCTAAAGCGTCATTCTCTTTTAATTTGCCGCCCTGGATTCGCTCCAATTCCTGTTGGAGATTTTCTCCCTCGATAAATTCCATAAGAATAAAATATATCCCTCTATCCTTATCAAGGGCACAAACCTGCAATATATTTTGATGACTAATCATCCTGATATTCTTAAATTCGCTCTTAATCCGCTCTACAGCTTCTTCCCCAAAATTATATACAGGAGGAAATAGCTTGATAGCTTTGACACTTTCTTCGATATTATCGAAGACCTTATAAATAATACCTTTGCCTCCGGTATCGATAACCGCTTGAACTTTATACCTTTCCCGCAGTTCTTGGCCGACCAAATCCCGCGGTTCAAAATCGAGATCCAGGAGTATTTGTCTTTTAGAAACCGGCATTTCCTGTTTTTTTTTCTTGTACAATACGACCTTAAAAACATTATTTTCTTCAAAAAAATCAGGTTCCGGGTGTCCCTGCCGGATACATTCTTCCAGGATTTTCAACGTACCCCTACCCCAGCTTTCGATGAATCCCGCCTTATCAAACACTTCTGCCGGCAGTTTATTACCCGGTTTGGAAAGATGCTCGGTTTTTAACTTTTCCAGGGGGACTTCCGGGGGCAGCTTCCCTTCGTTCATAAAAACGATGCGCTCATCATATACCCTGATTTGTATATTGGAAGAACCGCTGTAGTTCCTGTGAATTAAGGCATTCAGAAGTGATTCCCTTAAAGCATCATATGGATATTCCAATATTTCCCTGCGGTGAATTCCTTCATATGTGATGGGGCTAAGCAAATATTTCGTTCTTAGTATATCGAGGGCCCTATCGAGTTGTTCAAACAAATTTCCCTTCACGATATCGGTCGTTATAACATCGGTGGGGGATAGAAATTTTCCAATTTTTAGATAGGCGCCCGGGAAAAATTTCTGCGGATTCTTGCCAAAAAGTAATATTGCGGCTCTTTTTAATTTCCCGTCGGCAGTTAGGTTTAGTTTTTCAAGGAGCAGTTTGTCATCGTTTTCGTTTGCAATCGAAGGAAGCCGGTCTGCCGCATATTTTTTAAAGGACTCGACCGTATCTTTATCGATATCGGAAAAACCGGCGTTCTCTACTATAACCTCGTCCCATCCTTTCCCGGATTTTTTTAACAGGAATTCCACCAACTCGCTGCCGCTTAATTCAAAATTACTCGAACCGCTGCGGATATAGTACTTACCATCACATGATATAGGCTCTCGCTGTGCCTCGATCGTAACTTTTATAATTTCTTTCCCATCTTTACTCTCGACTTCAACCGAAGGTATGATTCTCAATTTATTACGGATTTTATTCGGGATATCGTCCAGCAATTTCGGTACATTCTTTATATCCACCGGTTTACCGTTGTCATCGATGCCTACAAATAATACACCGCCTTCCGTATTGGCAAATGCACAAATAACTTTTAAAAATTCATCGCGCCAACTGGATTTAAACTCTACCGACTGTGTTTCGATTTTTCTGCTCATGCTCCATATTATAACAATTTCTCAACCCGAATAAAAGCCCCCGGATTTCTCGTCAACGTTCCCTGCGATATGGGATTGACATGAGCAGCGCTTTGCAGTACTATAATTATTAATAATTTCAAAAATAAATCTTTAGGAGGATTATATGCGTTATGTTAAATTTTTAATTTTCGGTTTGTTTATCGCGGCCAGCCTGAACCTCTACAGCGGCGCTGCCCACCCTTTTACAGTCCACGATCTCCTAACTATGGACAGGATTTCAGGACAAACGGTCTCTCCTGACGGGAAACTAATCGTTTTTAATCTGCGCAAAACCGACCTGGACGCCAACAAAGGCAGAACCGATCTGTGGTTAGTAGACACAAAAGGCAAAGGCCTGCGCCAACTGACCGCCCACCCGGCAGCAGATCACAGCCCCTGCTGGTCGAAAGACAGCAAAAAAATCTATTTCCTCTCTACCCGCTCCGGCTCCTCCCAGGTGTGGTGCATCCCGGTTTACGGCGGTGAAGCGAGACAGGTTACCGACCTGCCGTTAAATATATCCAGCTTCAAAATCTCACCGGATGGGAAAAAAATAGCCTTCTCCATGGACGTTTTCCCGGCCTCCAAAACCATCGACTGCACAGTCAATAAATTAGATAAAATAGAAAAAAGTAAAGCCACGGGCAAGATTTTCGAGCGTTTGTTTATTCGCCATTGGGATACCTGGAACGATGGCCGCCGTTCCCATATCTTCGTGATGTCCCTGGCCGGCGGGAAACCGGTTGACGTGATAAAAGGGATGGACAGCGACTGCCCGACAAAACCTTTCGGCGGCAGCGAAGAGTATTGTTTTACTCCCTGCGGCACGGCCATCGTGTTTTCAACCGGCAATACCGGCAGAGCGGAAGCCTGGTCTACCAATTTCGATCTTTTCTCGACCCCTGCCGACGGCTCCGAAACGCCCCGATGCCTGACCGAAGAAAACAAAGCCTGGGACACCCAGCCGGTCTTCTCCAACAACGGAAAAACCCTGGCTTACCTATCTATGAAACGCCCCGATTTCGAAGCCGACCGCTTCTATATCAAACTGCGTTCCTGGCCCTATGATAAGGCGGAAAAAGAACGCATACTGGCGTTGGATTGGGATCACTCCCCGGGCACTATCGTTTGGGGGCCTAAAGACAAAACCCTCTACGCTGTCGCCGGAAATTTCGGACAAAAATCTCTCTTTGCCATCGACGTAAAAACAGGCAAAGTGAAGACCATTGTCAAAGAGGGCTGGGTTACTTCGGTGGATTTCGCCGGGAAAGAGATCATTTTCGGGATGAATAACCTCAAATCCCCGGTGGAACTCTACTCCGTAGATTTTAAAGGAAAAAAACAAAAAAGAATTACAAATATTAACGCTTCCCAACTGGCAGCCGCCAAAATGGGCAGTTATGAGCAGTTCACTTTCAAAGGCTGGAACGACGAAACCGTCTACTGTTACGTGGTCAAACCGGTGGATTTCGACGCGAACAAAAAATACCCGGTAGCTTTTCTTATCCACGGCGGTCCCCAGGGTTCTTTCGGCAACCATTTTCATTACCGCTGGAACCCCCAGGTCTATACCGGCAGGGGTTATGCCGCGGTGATGGTGGATTTCCACGGTTCTACCGGTTACGGTCAGGACTTTACCGACTCCATCTCCCGCGATTGGGGCGGGAAACCTTTAGTAGACCTCAAGAAAGGTTTGGCTGCCGCCCTTAAACGTTATCCCTGGCTGGACGGCGAACGGGTAGGCGCATTAGGCGCTTCTTTCGGCGGTTATATGGTCAACTGGATCGCCGGGAACTGGCCCGACCGTTTCCGTTGTCTGGTTAACCACGACGGTAACTTAGACGAGAAGTTTGCTTACTACGATACCGAGGAACTCTGGTTCCCGGAATGGGATCACGGCGGTACGCCCTGGGATAACCCCGCGGGCTACGAAAAATACAATCCCATCAACTTTGTCAAGAACTGGAAAACCCCGATGCTGGTGATCCACGGCGCACTGGATTTCCGGGTGGTGGAAACCCAGGGATTCGCTACTTTTACTGCTTTGCAGCGCCGGGGAATCCCCAGTAAACTGCTTTATTTCCCTGACGAAAACCACTGGGTGTTGAAACCCCACAACAGTATCCTCTGGCACGACACGGTTCTCGACTGGTTGGATCAATGGGTTAAAAAATAAAATTACATACCGCAAACAGTCTATAAAAACTCTCGCGAACTCTTCGGGGCTATTTTTACCACGAAGCACACGAAGAAAAAAACAAAATAAGCTTTCAGCAGGATGAAGAGTCACGGTTCCTGCCGCTCTTCTCATAGGCTGGGGTCGCCGACCCCCGCGCAGCGGCTCAGAGGGTGGGTGCGCCGCACCCCGGCTTAGAGGGTGTCCGCGCCGCGGTGCTGCCCCACATGAAAGGGAATCTGACAGCCCCGGAATGGTTGGTTATTAAAGAGACCGGTTTGTATTAATTTCCCGGTCCGGGGCTTATAGGTTCCCCGCGCCGCGGGGTTTGGCCTTTGGGAATGGCGCACTTATAAACGAAATCTTTTGTCTTCTCTTTGAACTCGGCCCGGGCCCGTTTTACGATGCCGGGGTCGGCCATTGTTTCTAAGACCGCCGCAGCCAGCACTTTCGCCGCCGTATGCATGCCTTTAAAACCTACCGCCGAACCGGAAGCAGACGTCACACACCAACTGTGCCCCGGGACATTTAACGGCACACAGGCTGTATTCACCGAAGCCGTGGGCACTAACCAGCTAACATCGGCGGCATCGGTAGAACCTCCGCCCCAATAGCCTTCCGGTTCCTTAAAAGGTTCGATCTTAGTGCTTAAACCTTCCTCTTTTTCTTCCAGGGTACGCTGCATCCCGCGGGCATATTCCTGGTCTGCGGCGCTGAATGGAGTCGGGCCGACAAACTTGAGATTGCGGTAAAGCAGTTTAGCTACTTCCCTGTTTTTCAAGTAATTATACACCCCTGTTATGAGGTGGATTTCGTGGGTCGTTTCGGTCATCAGCGCCGCACCTTCAGAGATTTTTAATACCCTGGCGTACACCGTTTCCACTTCCCGGCGGTCTTTGCCGCGCACATAGTACCAGGCCCGGGCATAGTCGGGCACTACGTTGGGCGCAAGGCCGCCGTCGGTCATCACATAATGTATTCGCACCGTAGGTTTCACATGTTCGCGCAGGTAATTAACGCCCTGGTTCATCAATTCTAAAGCGTCTAACGCGCTGCGCCCGTTCCAGGGATCACCGGCGGCATGAGCGGTCTTACCGTGAAAGATGACTTCAAAATTATTCAGGGCATTACTGGTTCCCAAACCTACCCGGTTCTTACTGGAGGGATGCCAATCTAAACAGATATCCAAACCGTCGAAAACGCCTTCCCTGGCCATATAGATTTTTCCTTCTACGGTTTCTTCGGCCGGGCAGCCGAAAAACTTAACGGTTCCTTGCAAGCGGTATTTTTCCATCACCTCTTTGACTGCCACAGCAGCTCCGGCTGCGGCTACACCGAAAATATTATGGCCGCAGCCATGACCCGGCGCCCCAGCTTTGATCGCCTCTTTTTCGGTGCTCCCGGCTTTTTGCGACAGGCCGGGCAGGGCGTCGTACTCGCCCAGGATGCCGATCACCGGGCGCCCCTTGCCGTAGGATGCCACAAACGCAACAGGCACACCCGGCACAGGTTCTATGTGGAAGCCCTCCTTTTCCAGCATGTTTGCCAGTAATTTAGAGGATTTATATTCTTCCATGGCTAATTCAGCGAACTCCCAGATTTGTTTTGCTGCTTTATTAAGTGTCTCTTTTTGTTTATCGACGCGGCTTAAGGCTTCTTTTTTTAAGGCGGTTATTTTTCTTTTCGATAATTTTCTTTCCTTTGCCGGGCATAAAAAGGCAGCAGAAAATGTGAATAATAGGATCAAAACCAATATTTTAATTTTTTTACTTGTGGTCATATTTTTCTCCTGGAAGGTTGATTTGATAACATGAAAGCATCATGGTCTATTCTAACCGAAAATTGTTTTATTTGCAATATTGGGCGGCGATTTTATAAAGTTGAAAAAAAAGCGAATCTATACTATAATAACTTACGGAACATACATCCATACCAAGGAGGTAAAATGCAAACCGTAACGATATCGTCTAAGTACCAGATAGCAATCCCCAAGTCAATACGGGAAAGGCATAGGATAAAACCGGGAGAACGATTTATATTGATTTCCATCGGCGACAGGATCGAAATGGTTCCCGAAAGGAAAATGGAAGATTTGCAGGGGATTTTACCCGGCATGGATACCGATCCGGGCAGGGAGAAAGAGGATAGAATATGACCATCATCGACTCTTCCGGTTGGCTCGAATATTTTGCCGGAGGTACTAACGCAGCCTTTTTTGCAGAAGCCATTAAAAACAACCGGGACATAATCGTACCCACAATTATTTTGTATGAACTATGGAAAAAAATATCCCGTGAAAAAGGTGAAAATAAAGCAATAGAACTGGTTGCTCAATTAAAAAGATATAAAATCGTTCCCCTGGACGAAAACCTCTCCATTTCCGCTGCCAAAATAAGCGGCGAATACAAGATTGCCATGGCTGACAGCATAATCTACGCCACCGCAAAAAAATATAAAGCTGCATTGTGGACACAGGACGCAGATTTTAAAAACCTTGAAGATGTTAAATATAAACGAAAGGCAGACGGCGTCCGCACCCTATGAGGGGCCTGAGAAACATCATTTCCGACCACATTGACCAAAAAGTTTGTTTTAGAATCAAAAGCGCTGCCCTGC
>JAGLSW010001101.1 GCA_023135565.1 Candidatus Aminicenantota bacterium
TGTAAAAGTTTGATCAAAACTTTTGATGAGCGATACGCTTTTCTACGCAATAAACGGCCATCGTCGGCTTCTGCCGCGAAGCGAAACCAGCGCTCATTTGAACATTGAAGATTGAACATTGATCCTGGCCTGTCCCCTAACTTTCCAACTTTAAATAGCAATCCAGGGTTTTTCAAGAAACTAAATTTTTTTGCCGCACCGGGTTTGCAAAATATATTGTTATAGGTTAAAATATGTGTGAGAATTAGATGTTATTCGAGGTGCTGTATGAGATATAAAGTTAGTCTTAAAAAAACAGACGAAGGTTACTCCGTTTGGGTTCCCGGTCTTCCCGGCTGTTGGTCGGAAGGGGATACGGAAGAAGAAGCTTTAGATAATATAAAAGATGCCATTCAATCATACCTGGAAGCTGTTGAAGAATTAAGTAAAGGTAAGATGTCCAGGTACGTAGAAGTAAGAAATTATGCCTAAACTTGCAGGAGTGAACCATAAAAGAGCGATAAATGCTTTTAAAAAATCCGGTTTTTGGATTATAAGGCAAGGTAAGCATATCACCATGACCGATGGAGAGAGGATTATCACTATCCCAAGATCAAACCCGGTGAACTCTTTCACCATGGCAGGAATAGTTAAAGATGCCGGTCTTACAATTGAGAAATTCAAAAAACTAATATAAAACGTAACATTAGTGAATAATTACTCATTTGATCTCTAATGCCGGATCTCCTAATAATATTTCTTGTTTATTTCTTATTTATTTCTTGTTGGTCCATCCCCATAATCCTCCCCCAAAAAAGATTACGCCGCATACCTAACCAAAAAATACAAGCAAGGTCCCGCTTCGACTGAAAACAGGACCTAAGCTTGCTCGAGACCGGGATCAATAAAACTTAATCCTTAGGCACCTCGGTCTTGTCGTCGATGTACTCCAATAATACGCCATTGGTGGCTTTGGGATGCACAAAGGCAAATTCACAGTCCCGGAATGGCCGGGCGTCGCCGATAAAACGCATCATGATTGGACTGCCCCCTAATCTTCCATAATCATCATGAAAATTTCTTATTGGCCTGTCCCCTAATCGCTTCCCTAAAAAATAAATACCGACATCCGGTTGGCAATTTTTGTTTTTGAATTACAATAAAGAGTGATGAGGATAAATTCGCTAACCTCAGCTTAAGTGGCGCACCGAAAATATATTGTCGGAAAACCCGGCGGCATGAGCTTTTCTCTCCTTCTTGAAAAATGCATGACCGGCAAATCGCTCATATACGGACGCTATAAAAGACTTAGAACCGATCGCCAACCCATCGGAAAAATAACGCATCCGTTTGCAAAATATCGCCTTTTCCGGCATGGCATAACCGCGGCCATCTATTCCGCTGCCTATCCTATCCGCCACCTTGCCCCCGGAGGGAGTTTCTATGCCTCCGGCCCGGTGCACGAAATCGAGATACCGGGACAATACTTCCGGCTCTTCTTTGCTAAAAATACCGGCAAAACTCAGGAACCTATCTTTATTTCCCTGCCGCACCCGGTAATTCAGGCTCGACCAACTGTAATCTTCGGGCCTCTCCATTATCCCGGCTCGGACCGGGTTCAATTCTATATAAGCTAAACAGTAAAGCATACTTTCACCGTTTTCCAACAGCACATTTTTAGAGCGGTCGTCCCAAAAAAATCCCCTGACTTGATGACGCTGATTATACCAAAATGAAAAGGACTGCTTAATCCGTTTTACATATTCCGATATATCGGCAAGTTTCTTTCGAGCTGCTGCGAAACCGCTGGATTTAAGAGTTTTATTCCCGGTTTTCCCTTCGTAAAATATATCTAAACGATGGTCGATTTCTTCGTCTCTGCAGTTTTCGCCGGTTTCCATTTTGACGATTAGGTGCATATGATTGGACATTAAAACAAACCCGGTCACTTTTACGAAGAATAAAGCCGAATACTCTTTGATGATTTGCAGGAGTTTTTCTTTTTCCTCCTTTTTTAGGAGAAATTTTTGTCCTATGGTCCTGGTGACAATGTGGTAGTAGGCATCCTCGCCGGTAATGTTTAATCTTTTTATTCTTGCCATTTTGCTAAATATTCATCTCTAAATAGAAATAGCTAATATATATACACCATTTTTCAAAAAAAATCAACTGGAATTCGATTATTGTCTTTTTATTGGCCTGTCTACAACCCGGACAAGCCGGAACCGAACACACCCCGTCGCTTCGGGGCAAAAAACAAAAAAAGCCCCTCAGCGCCACCCCTCT